>CBAAAH010000020.1:0-15670 GCA_964658865.1 uncultured Granulicella sp. | reverse complement strand
GTCGATCGCAAGAGCGTTCCGCGTGGACCCAATGGTCGCGGCATCTGCCGATGGTGCTCCCTTGAGGTGCCGAAGCGGCGCTTCACCTTCTGCAGCGATTTCTGCGTGCATGAGTGGAAGCTGCGGTCGCAACCGGCGTACCTGCGGGCCCAGGTCTTTTTGCGCGACAAGGGGATGTGTGGCGGCTGCGGCGCGGACACGCTGTTTGAGTTGCGACGGCTGCGGCGGTCCCGCGGTACGCGTCGACTGGAGATGATGGCGCACTGGGGCCTAAAAACCAAATTACGCAAAAGCCTGTGGGATGCCGACCACATCGTTCCTGTCGTAGAAGGCGGAGGCGAATGCGACCTCGCCAACATTCGCTCGTTGTGCCTGCGCTGCCACCGCGCCGCAACTGCCGCACTGCGCGAACGCATTCGCCGGGCGAAAGTCGCAGCCATGCTGGAAGCCGAGCGCGCGGCGTAGCCCTTTACTATGGGCGAATTGGGCGAGTCTGCCACCAGAAATTTAGAAGCATTCCATTCCAGGCAAGGCCAATCACGCTGACAATCACGTATACCCAGCGACTGACATGGGCAGCGAACATCCTGCGTAGATTCATTGGCGCGCAAAGCACCACAAGCATTACCAAGGCGAAGGAGAGCCAACGTAACCTTGGTGATTTACCTCTCATGCTGTCTATTCGTTCTCCCGATAGTCCATGAGCGGATTGTAAGTTGGCAGGCAACAAGAAGTAGCGGTATCGTCAAACCTGCGTGCGACTGCCTCGATTCCTGCTCTTACCGTTGCTGCTGAGTGGTGCCCTTTGCGCTGCACAGAAACCACCCTACCCCGCAAGCGCGGAGCACCCTTCACCTGCGTGGTTCGTCGATGTCGCCGCAAAGGCGGGCATTACGGTGCGTAACGTGAACGGCGGCGCGGAAAGCAAGAAGTACATCGTGGAAGCCACGGGATCGGGCGTGGCGATCCTGGACTACGACCGCGACGGCTGGCAGGACATCTTCCTGGTGAACGGCACGGAACTGGGGAGTCCGAAAGCCGCGCCGACCAACCACCTGTTTCACAACAACCACGACGGCACCTTTACCGATGTGACCGCAAAGACTGGCATGGTCAGCAGCGGCTGGGGCCAAGGCGCGTGCGTTGGCGACTACGACAACGACGGCTTCGACGATATTTTCGTCACGGCCTATGGCAAAAACCGCCTCTTCCACAACGAAGGCGGTATGCACTTTACCGAGGTCGCCGAGACCGCAGGCGTTGCGGGCTCCGGTAAAGAATGGGGCACCGGATGCGCGTTCGTCGACTACGATCGCGACGGCAAGCTCGACATCATTGAGGCCAATTACGTGCACTTCGACCTGGCCAAAACACCAAAGCCGGGCGAAGAGCAGGGCTGCACCTGGAAGGGTACGCCGGTCATGTGCGGCCCACGCGGGCTGCAGTGGGCACCGAACCTGCTGTTCCACAACGAGGGCGGCGGCAAGTTCCAAGACGTAAGCGCTGCGAGCGGCATTCAGAAAACCGACGGCCACTACTGCTTCTCCGTCACGACGCTGGACTACGACGAAGATGGCTGGCCGGACATCTATATCGCCTGCGATTCCACGCCCGCGATCCTGTACCACAATCGTCACGACGGCACCTTCGTCGACGAGGCGGCGAACGTTGGAGCGGCCTTTAACGAGGACGGCCGCGAGCAGGCCGGCATGGGCGCGACCGCCGCGGACTTCGATGGCGACGGCCACCTCGATCTCTTCAAGACCAACTTCTCCGACGACACCAGCACGCTCTACCACGCGAACGGCGACGGCACCTTTACCGACACCACCTTCCCCGCCGGCCTGGGCATCAACGCCGACGCGCTGGGCTGGGGCGCGGCCTTTGCCGATGTGGACAACGACGGCCGGCCGGACCTGCTCATCGTCAACGGCCATGTCTACCCGGAAGTCGATTCGGCTAAGTTGGGCGCGACCTTTCACGAGCCGCGCTTTTTGTATTGGAACGCGGGTGGCGGCAAGTTCAAGGACCTGTCGAAGAGCGCCGGCCCGGGGATGAGCGAGCCACTCAGCGGCCGCGGCTTGGCCGTTGCGGACCTGTGGAACGACGGCCGGCTTTCGGCGGTCGTCAATAATCTGAGCGACCGACCGATGCTGCTGGTAAACGAGGCCGCGAACGGCCACCACTGGCTCGGCCTGCGGCTTATCGGCACGACGTCGAACCGCGACGCGATCGGCGCACGGGTGACACTGCATGCTGCGACACGCAACTGGGTCGACGAGGTGCGTAGCGGATCGAGCTACAACAGTTCCAGCGACCTGCGCCTGCACTTCGGCCTGGGGACGACCTCCGCGCTGACGGGTGTCACCGTGCGCTGGCCGAACGGCGAGACGGAGGAATTCACCGGGCCGAAGATCGACGGCTTTGTCGAGCTCACAGAAGGCAAGGGCAAGCCGAAAACACCCTGACGGCCGGGTACCGCCCGACCTGATACAACGGACGCATGACCTTAAGCGGCCGAATCAATCGGCGACAGTTTCTGCAAATTTCCGCGTGCGCCACCATCGCGATCGCCGCCCGCGTCGGACACGCCGAGACATCGCCCGATGCCTCACTCACCAGCCTGACGCTGGCCCAGGCAGCGCAACGCATCCATGCCGGGCAGGTCACCTCCGTCGCGCTGACCCAGGCCGTGCTCGCCCGCATCGACGCGCTTAATCCAAAGCTCAACGCCTTCATTACCGTGATGCGCGAAAGTGCCCTGCGGCAGGCCGCCGCGATGGACGCCGAAGCTGCGGCAGGCAAACTGCGCGGTCCGCTGCATGGCATTCCCCTTGCCATCAAAGACAATATCGACACCGCCGGTACGCGCACCACCATGGCCAGCGCGGTGTTCGACGACCGCGTTCCCACGGCCGACGCCTTCGTGATCGAGCGGCTGCGTGCCGCGGGAGCCGTACTGGTCGGCAAAACCAACCTGCACGAGTTCGCCATGGGCGGCACATCGGCTACCAGCTACTTCGGCCCGGTGCGCAATCCATGGGCGCTGGATCGCGTACCGGGCGGCTCCTCCGGCGGGTCGGCCGCGGCGGTCAGCGCGGAACTGACGTTCGGCGCGCTGGGCACCGACACGGGCGGCTCCATCCGCATTCCCTCAGCATGGTGCGGCATCGTTGGCCTAAAACCGACGTACGGCCTGGTCTCCCTGCGCGGCATCTTTCCGCTCATCTACTCGCTCGACCACTGCGGCCCCATGGCACGCGCCGTTGCGGATACCGCCCTGCTCCTGGAAGCGATGGTGGGCTACGACAGGCAAGACGTCGCCAGCGTACAGCACACCGCTGAACCCTACAGTTCGGCCATGCAGAAAGTGAACGTCGCCGGTCTACGCATCGGCATTCCGCGCGAACCGTTCTTCGACGGCCTGGATGCCGATACCGCGCACGCCATGGAAGAGGCCCTCGGCGTAATTCGCACCCTCGTGCGGGAAACACGCGACGTTCGGCTGCCTGCAACCAGCAGCCTGGACTGGACGGCGATTCGCGCGGCGGAGGTAGGTGCCGCGCAGGAAGACCTGTTCCGCCGCCACGGCGACGGCTACTCGCTGCAGACGCGGCGCGTGGTGGAAGGAACGCTCAAGGAACTGAACGATCCAGCGCAGACCGGTAGCAGCCGCATCGCGGATTTGGTACACGCTCAGACGCAACTCGCCCTGCTGCGCAGAACAGTCGACGATGCCTTTGCCGAAGTCGATCTGGTCGTTCTGCCCACCAACCGCATCGGCCCGCGCACCATTGACACCGAACTGCGCCGCGAAGAAGGGCCCACCCCTGAAGAGCCGGAAAATCCCTTCAACTCACTCGCCTTCAACCTGTACGGCGTTCCCGCGCTGAGTCTGCCCTGCGGCTTTACCGGTACCGGTTTGCCCATTGGCCTGATGATCGCCGGACCGCATTTTTCAGAGGCGACCGTGCTTGCCCTGGGTGCCGCGTTTGAACGTGCCACGGGCTGGCACACCAAAAGGCCGGCGCTGTCTGCCACGACGGTGGTGCCGCCGATTGTTCGGCTCGACGCAAGACCGAGCTGCTAGTTCGCTGGAGAAGCGGTCCAGCCTCACTGCATTCTGTTACTGCGGCGCACCCGCCAGATGATCCGCTGATGGCTGGGCTCGCAATAAACCGATTTGGGCGCGACAAGGGCCGAAGCACCAACAGGTGCAAGCAAAAGGACACAGTCCAAAAGAATGCGGAGACAAGACATTGCGATCCCACTGCCGTTAGCCGAAATTAGACGGCTTTACGCTGGAAGCTCGTTTTCTTGGTGCCGGCAAAAGAGTCCTTGGCCTTCATCGCCGTGCCGTTGGTGCTGCTGTGCTGCTTGCCACCGGCCTTGCCTGCGGCTTTTTCTTTGGCTGCCTGCAGCTTCTGGGCGGCGCGGCTTAGGCCGCCGATCTTGACCGTTCCGGGCTTTGGAATGAAATCGCTCATGCGCCGATTTTCGCATGAGGACCGGCTTGCTGACCATGCTTCACTCGGTGCCCAATCCGTAAACGTCTCCCTAGTGCACGGCACAGTGCGCCCCACCGTAATCACCGGTTGCCAGAAAGATCCGCGTCGCGGGGTCGTCGGGGTTAAAGGCCAGGGCGCGCTGAAGGGTCGCCTTGGCACTCGCGCCATCGTTGGAGCGACACTGCAGCAACGCCAGGTTCAGCAGGGCCGCGGTTTGTCCCGGATCGTTCGCGGCAAGAATAGACAGATGGCGAATCGCCGCGGATGTCTCGCCTTCCTGCGCCTCCAGCACGGCCAGGTTGGCAAGCGCGGTGGTGCTTTTTGGTTCCTGCAACAGGGCGGCTTCGTACTCTGTACGGGCGGCCTTTGTGTCGTTCGCAATTTGCGCCAGGTACCCAAGCTGCTCGTGCACCACGCGATCGGCGTTGCCGTCCCGCTCCGCCACACGCAACAGGCTCAGCGCCTGGCCGTAGCTGTCATGATCCCCGCGCACGGCAAATTGCGCATAGGCAAGGCCGCGTTCCCGCGCGCCGGGCTGGGCCGGCCCGACCGGCACCAGGTCAACGGCACGGGTGTAGCGCGCAGATGAAACGGGCGCATCCAGAGAGTGCAGTTCCAACGTGGGCCGCGCAGCGGCGACCGCCATACGATGTGGCTGGGCTTCGATGTCGTGATCGACGTTCTGCTCGTGAGAAATGTCGGACGTGGCGCGCGACGGCATGTGACAGGCGGCACAATCCGGCTGCTCCGGGTGGTGATTCGCAGGCTGAAAGGTAGCCGACCCCGTGTGACACTGCAGGCACTTGGCGCGATAGAACGCCACACGTTCCGCCGGTGCTGGATTGCTGTGCGGATCGTGGCAGGTGGTGCAGGTAAGCCGGTCGCCCACGGCGCGAAAACACGCCGACCGCAGCATGCCCTCGTACTGGCTGCTGGCGCGCGCGGCAGATTTGGGCGAGCTCGCATTGACGAAGTAGACGGCCGTTGCCGCAAGGTCCTGGCCCGGCATAAACGTGCTCAGGCTGCGGCCCGGCATCTGCACCATCGCGTCGCCTTCCAGGTGGCACTGCAGGCAGATGCTGTCGCGCTTCGGTGGCGCAAGCGCACCCAGCTTCAGCATCGCTATTTTGCCGTTGGAACGCACGTGCTCTGCCGCATCGCCATGGCAACTGCCGCAGCCGATGCCCGCCTGCAAAAACGGCTGGTCACGAAAGGCGTTTGCCGCGCCGGCAAGCGGCTGCTGCACGGCGGAAGCATGGCAGTGCAGGCAGTTGGCGTCGGTCGGCAGCGCCAACGGAGCGCTGGTAGCAGCGTCATATGCGGGTGCCATGCCGTACGCCGCGCGACGCGTGTACCAGTTTACCGGCGCCTCGTACCAGAGCTTTTCGTCGCCGTTCGTGCGGCGGAACAGGTACGTCCGGCCATGCTTGCCGGAGCCGATGAAGTAGGCAAGCTGCTCCGTGTCGTCGAGCGGCGCGGTCTGGCTGTCGCGCGTGGAACGCAACCGCGCGTTCCCGTCGCGCTGCGACAGACGATACGTCACACCCGCAGCATCGTGGGTAAAACTTCCGGCGGTGAATGCGTTGAGCGCAAGACCGCTGCCGCGCGCCATGGATGTTTGCCGATAGCTGTTCACGATCTTCGCGTGACACTGGCCACAGGTGGCATCGGGATCGGTTAGGACGGGAGCAGTAATCGCTGCGGCTTGCACCGTCCTCGGGCGTGACACCCATTTCCAGCAGGCAATCGTGAACAGCAGCGCCGCGGCAAAAAGCATCACGAATTGCCGAAAAGGTATGCGCATGAATGACCTGGAGTCTGAAGCGGAACGCATCGTGGATGCGGTAGGGGAGGAGGGACGTGGCAGGTCTTCTTACTTGAGCGTGTCGAACTTCGGTGCCGTGTCTGCCTGAATCTTCTGTGAGATCGCGGTTTCGCGCTGTGCGTCTGCCGTGCGTCCTAGGCCACGGTAGGCCTGTCCGAGCAGGTTATGGGTCATGTAGTTCGCGGGGTCCATGCGTTCGGCGCGCTCCAGAAAGCCGGCTGCGGTGCTGGGGTCGTTGCGCTTGAGCAGAACCTTGCCGAGCAGGATGTACGGTCCGGTCGCGTTGGGTTCCAGCAGCAGGGCGCGTTGCAGCATCTGCTGGGCCGCGGCGTAATCGCCCTTGCGGCTGAGCGCGTCGCCCAGGCGGTCGTAGACCGCACCGTTCAGCGGATTGCGTTTGGCTTCGGCGTTCAGCTCGGTGACGGCTTCGTCCACGTGCGCCTGGGCGAGGGCGACTTCACCGAGCAGCATGTGCGCTTCCGGCAGTTCAGGGTCCAAGACAAGGGCTTTTCTGGCTTCTTCCTGAGCGATGGGAACGTACTCCCTGCGCAGGAGCATGCGTGCGGCGAGAAGATGGGCCGCAGCGGAGTCGGGCGGAAAGCCGTATTGGTCGGCGAAAGCATGCCTGGCATCGTCGTAGCGTCTGCTGTCGATGTAGCAGAGGGCGAGGACGTAGGCTGGATCGGTTTTCGTCTCGGGGGTCCAGGTGTGGGCTTTTTCGAGGAACGGGATGGCGTCGGCAGGTCGTCCCATGCGGAAGAGAACCAGGCCGCGAAGCTGGGTTGCGGTGAGGTCGGTGGGCGGGGCGGCAGCGAGGGCTTTTTCAGCTTCAGGAAAGCGGTTGAGCGCGTAAAGAGCTTCGCCGCGAAGGCGGTCTCGGTTTTCAACGGATGGGTTGCTATCGAGAGCTTGCAGAGTAGCTTCGGCGTGACCGGTGTTGATGTCGTGTTCGAAGGTGGATTGGGCAAGGAGGGTACCCCCTCCCAGGCAAACTGCCAAAATCCTCAAAACAAAGGACCGGGCAACACGGGATCGCCAAATTCCTGTTTGCATTGAAGTTACGGAATTTGGGCGGAGGTCCATGTCGGTTCCTTTGAGTTCTGCGTACGGGGATGCATGCTCGGAATCTCAGCGGCTAAAGCCGCTTAGGTTTGAGGGGGAAGGTGGAGCTTCCAGGGTTTCTCGCGATGCATCCGGTTCCTCGCGCTTCTTCTATTGTAGAAAGTTGCCGGGGGTAAGTGTGCCAACTATTTTCCCGGCGTATTTCCTTCATTCCGTGCAGGATAGGGCAAGTGATGGACAGCGGGGGCCTTGACACGATTCATGACGAAACGAAAGCGGGGAGAGCCAAAGCCCTCCCCGCTTTCGTATGAGGCTCGTTTCGCTTAGAAGTTTACGCGAACGGCGAACTGGAGCTGACGAGTCTGGTTAACGCCGGGTGCAAGGCCGGTAATCTGACCGCCACCGCCATTGCTATATCCCGTACTGGTTGCCAATGAATCAATGGACTGAGTTGCGGGATTGGCGTAGTTCATGTGATTGAGGATGTTGAAGAAGTCCGTCCGGAAGATGAGATTAACACTCTCCTTAATTGGGATCGTCTTCTGCGCGGCTGCATCCACGTTATAATAGCCCGGTCCGAAAAACGAGTTGCGAAGCAGGTTTCCGAACTTGTTAAAGCCGGGATTGGTGAAAATCTGACCGCTGGCGTTGGTGCTTGTGATATCGACACCAAGTGGAGTGTAAAAGCTGAGGTTACCTGCGTAGTCATTGCCGGTTAGATGCGTCTGGAAGCCGCTGCCAGTGTAGTTCGGCTCGTTAGGCCCAGAGTCCTTATTGACACCTGAATTGCGGTAGGTGACCCAGAAAGGCAGGCCGCTGGCAATGTTGAAGGTTGGGCTGACCTGCCAGCCGGAGATGAAACGATCGGCGATCGGGTTGAGATTTGCGAGAAAGTGCTGTCCATGACCAACCGGGAAGCCAATGTTGCCGAAGAAGGTGAGCTGGTTCTGACGGAGGTCGTCCTGGTTACCGTAGAGAAGCTGCTTGTTAATTTCGAAGTAATCTTGTTGGTAATTTTGCGCCTTCTGGTAGGCGTAATTCAACACGAACTGGTAGTTGTCTGAGAACTTCTTATCGAGCGTGACCTGGAGCGCATTGAAGTGCGTGTCAGCATGCGAGGAGAAGTAGTTGATGTCCTGCGTCCAGCCGTAGCGCGGGTAGTAGCGGCGGCGACGTGGATCGTTGGCGTTGCTGCATGGCAGGTTTGGTAGAGCCGCGCCGGTGCATACCGTGTTGGGTGCGGCTTGGAAGACGCCGGTTGGAGCCGGGTTGAAGGTGTATCCGTTTGCCGTAACCGCAACTTGGTTTGGATTGGTGGTGGAAGCGTCACCCGCAAAGGTGTGCGTTCCCTTGTTGCCGACGTACGCGACAGTGGCCGAGAACTGGTGGCCCAAGTCACGCTGTACCGTCGCATTCCACGCATCGATTGTCGGGAAGCTGTCGGTGTTTGGACGTGCATTCGCAGCGACACCATCAGGAAGAGCGATGTTGCCGTTGACGATAGTACCGCCAAAGTTCGCTGCTGGCGGGGTTGCACCGAGTTGGAAAGCATAGCCATTACCGGAACTGGTGACCTGCTGACGCGACAGGACCGGCAGGTTCTGCGTGACGGCGTGGCCGAAGATCGAACCGAAGACACCGATGTCAAAACTGCGACCATAACCGGCACGAAGAACAGTCTTATTGTCGAGTTGGTAGGCGACGCCGATACGCGGAGCGATAAGCGACGCGTTGTTCTTGGTGCCCATGCTGCCGGAGTATGGGCCTTCATGCGCGACCTGCAGGTTGCCGGTATCCAGGTTCAGGATGGCACCCTGATCCTTCTCCACCTTTTCCGGGAAGTAGGTTTCGTAACGCACGCCTATGTTGGCAGTGAGCTTTCGATTTACCTTCCAAGTATCCTGCACGTATTCGAAGAGACGATTCTGTGTCTCTGAAGCGTTGGTGCTTGTGCTGGCATACCGCTGAAGCTGGCCAACATCGCCGAGGACGAAGCTCGCGAAGCCGAGACCACCGGTATTGCCGCTGGCGGTAGTATGCGCCTGAAAGGTTAGAACTCCGGCGCGGTTTTGGTCGGACGGTACGCGTAAATTATAGGCATGACGGAAGTCCACACCGAACTTGATGGAGTGGTTGCCCAATTCGTGCGTCCAATTATTAACCACCTGGTACTGGCGTTCGTTTTCCGTGAGCGGGCAGTTGCAACGGTTGACGCCAAGGCCGGAACCGAAGTTCGCACCGGGGTTATTAAGTCCATTGTTGATGGGACCCTCAATGTCGAACTCCGGTGCGCCGCCGGTGTTACCCGTTGCGCCGTTCAGGCCGGGGATACCGGCGTTGGTAGCAAAAGCCTCATTGCCATCGTACTTGGAGGTGGCAATGGTATAGCGCAGGAAACCAAAACGAATGTCGGTGAGCCACTTGGGCGTAACCACGACGTCCGCGCCTGTTGCCCAGCTGGCATTATGACCGCGCGAGGTACCGCCAAAACCGCCGGTGCCGAAGCCAGGACCACCGAGAGAGCCGAAAGCCGTTGCACCAAAAAGCGTGTTCTCAAAATAATTAAAACGGTTAAAGTAATGGATCTTGTCGGAGATCTGTGCATCGAGACGGATGGTGCCCTTGTCGTAGTTGAAGGCACCAGTGCCGACGGCGGAGTAGTTGCCGTAGGGCGTGCCTGAGGTGCTGGTGTTCGCGACAGGGTAACGCTCCAACAGGGCGACAGCCGCCGCACTGAGCTGTGCCTTGGGGATGATGTTGTTCGCATAGGGGAGCCCGGTTGCAGGGTTGTAGATACCCTGGGTCGCAGGACCGACGTAGTCCGAAAAGTCACAACCGACCGCACCGGCGCAGGACGTGCGCAGCAGGGTGGTTGGCACGGTGTTCTTTCCGGTGGAGGTACCAACCTTCTGGCGCCAACCCTCGTATTCGCCGAAGAGAAAGACCTTGTCCTTTTGGATAGGACCACCGAGGAAGAGACCAAAATCATTCTGCAGGGCTGCGGGAACAATACGGCCGGTAATGGAATCGGGCGCGTTGAAGGGGTTCTTGGCCTGCTGCGCGTCCGACTGGCGAAAGTCGAAGACGCCGCCGTGGAGTTGATTACCGCCGGATTTGGTTTGCGCAGTCTGAATGGCAGCGACAGCCTTGCCCTGCTGCGCATCGTAATTCTGCGTGGTGATCTTGGATTCCTGGGTGGCATCGAGCGACGGATTCACGACGATAATGCCGAGGATGGGATCTTCGTTGTCGGTACCGTCAAGCTCATAGCCGACGCCCGAGAAGAGCTGGCCGTTGACGACGATCTGCTGCGATCCCTGCGGATTCTCAGACGAGGCGTGCGACCAACCGAGGAGCTGGGTGCCGGGCAGGAGAAGCTGCAGGCCGGTGAAGTTGCGGTTGGGCAGCGGCAGGTCTTCTGTGCTTTTGGCGTTGAAGATGGTGGCAACGTCGGCGCGGTCGGTCTTGAGCGTGGGAATGTCGCCGGCGGAGACGTCGACGACGGTGCCCGTGTCACCGACGGTGAGCTTGGCGTCGACCTTGGGAGAGGTGTCGGCCGAGACCTGGACGCCCGTGGTGGAGAACGTGGTGAAGCCGGGTGCCGTGATCTTGATGGCATACGCGTCGGGGATAAGGTGCTCGACGGTGTAGGAGCCGGAGCTGTTGGCCGTAACGGTAACGGATGTGCCCTTGCTGATGTCCGTTACGGTGACCGTGGCATTGGGAATGGCGGCTCCGGTCGGGTCCGTCACGGTCCCGTTCAGGGAGCCGTAAATGGCCTGTCCATAGCTGGTCCCCGCCGTAAGCAGAACGGCGGTGAGTGCCAGAGCCCTCGCCTTTCTTGCGATCGTCATTGCTGTCCTCCAAAGGATGAAACGTATTGCAGAGTCATGGCAGTGCCTGCGGTTCAAAACGGCAGTGCTACTGATGTATGAGCCGACGTGAAATCTATGCGACAGCAGGAACGGTTGTCAACCAAAAGATGGAGACAATGTTCACCCCGTTGATCTACACATTTCTGGAGCGGGATTAGGCCTTCATCCTGTTTTTCATAGGTACTCAAAATGCATGATCTTTGCGATTTACCGCACCTTCTTTGCGGTACGAAAGAAGGTGTGTATGCCGCGATTGGAGAAACCCGGTTGCCGCGCATGAGCGGATACGGCAGGAATGTACTGACAGCTTCATGCCAGCGATGTGCGCAATGTGCTATGGTTTGCCGGCGATCCCAAACTCTTTTCAAGGAGTGGTATGACCACCCGAGCCTTTGTTCCTTTCCTGTGTGCCGGCGCGATGCTGGCGAGTGCGGCCCTGGGCCAGAACGCAACGATGCACGCCCCGAAACCCACGGCGGCAGAGCTGAAGCTGGCCGCAACGCCCACGCATGACGAAACGTGGTGGAAGCACGCGGTCGTGTACGAGATTTATCCGCGGTCGTTTCAGGATTCCAACGGCGACGGCGTGGGTGACCTGAACGGCATCACGCAGCGGCTGGATTACCTGCAGGACCTTGGCGTGGATGCGATCTGGATTGCGCCGATGTTTCCGTCGCCGCAGGTGGACTTCGGGTATGACGTGTCGGATTTCCGGTCGGTCGATCCGCAGTACGGTACGGTTGCAGACATGGACAAGCTGATTGCCGAGGGCAAAAAGCGCGGGATTCGGGTGTGCCTGGACTGGGTCGTGAATCACTCGTCGGACAAGCATGCGTGGTTTGAGGAGAGCGCGTCGTCGCGCACCAATCCGAAGGCCGACTGGTATGTGTGGAGCGACGGCAAAAAGGCGACGGACCCGAGCGTGGGCGCGTACCAGAAGGGCTATGAGCATGATGGCAAGGTGCCACCCAACAACTGGGAAAGCGTCTTCGGCGGTAGCGCGTGGACGTGGGTGCCGGCGCGTAAACAGTTCTATTACCACAAGTTTTATGTGCAGCAGCCGGACCTGAACTGGCGCAATCCCGCGGTGGAAAAGGCGATGTTCGACGGCATGAAGTTCTGGATGGACCGGGGGATTGCGGGCTTCCGCCTGGACGCGGTGCCCACGCTGTTTGAAGATCCACAGGGCCGTGACGAGCCGGAGACGGGCGGCACGAACGCCCAGAACGACCCGAACCTGAACGACAAATACACCAGCAACCTGCCGGAGGTGCACGGCGTGATCCAGCGCATGCGGACCATGGTGGAGAAGTACCCGGGCAATCGTGTGCTGATTGGTGAGACGTACCTGCCGAACACGGCGGCGCTGGACCAGTGGTATGGCGGCGCGAAGCACAACGAGCTGCAGTTGCCGATGGACTTCCTGATCGGCTTTCCGAGCCGCGATCACGGGTCGAAGCTGGATGCGGCGTACCTGCGGCAGTATGTCACGGAAGCGGCGACGGAGCTGCACGGATCGCAACCGCTATTCGTCTTCGACAACCACGACAACGTGCGCAGCGAAGACCGGTATGGCGATGGCGTGCACAACGCGCAGATCGACAAGGTGATTGCGGCACTGCTGTTTACCAGCAAGGCGACGGCGCTGATGTATTACGGCGAAGAACTGGGCATGCCGACCACGACGCCGACGAAGGTGAGCGACGTCAAGGACCCCATCGGCATTACCGGCTGGCCGAAGGAAAAGGGCCGCGACGGCGAGCGCACACCCATGCAGTGGGACGGTTCGCCGCAGAGTGGCTTCAGCAGCAATGCGGCGACGTGGCTGCCGGTTCCCACGAACTTCGTATCGCTAAACGTGGCGACGGAAAGCGCGGATCCCGGTTCTCTGCTGAACTGGCACAAAAAGCTGATCGCGATGCGTCGCTTGAACCCGGCACTGCACGATGGCGGCGTGGTGATGCTGGATACGTCGAACCCGAATGTGATGAGCTATGTACGCACAGCGCCTGCAGGGGCAAAGCCGGTGGTGGTAAGCCTGAACATGAGTGCCGAGGCGCAAACGGTGAACCTGGACCTGGCCTCCGCGGGGGTGAAGGGGACGACGGTGTCTCCGCTGGCAGTGGATGGCGATGGGCTGGCGACGGCGACAGGCGTGACGGGATTGATGCTGCCGGCTTATGGCAGCTTCGTGGCCGAAGTCCAGTAGACGCAGTAAAAGGACGAGCGGCAGGGCTTCTTGGCCTTGCCGCTTTTTTCAGGGAGTTGTACCCATGGCGGCTGGAGGAACGGGCAAACGCGGCACGAGGAAGGCGGCGGAGCTGCCGCTGCACCGCTCGATCTACGAGCAACTGCTGCGCGAACTTGCGGATGGCACGTGGAAGGTGGGCGAGCGGCTGCCGAGCGAGGCGCTGTTGTGCGAGCGGTTCGGGGCGTCGCGCATCACGGTGGCCAAGGCGATCGGCCAGTTGCAGCGCGAGGGACGGGTGCGGCGGCGCGCCGGTTCCGGCACGTTTGTGCAGCAGCCAGGCGCACCGGTGGACGCGGGCATGCGGTTCGGCCTGCTGATTCCGGACCTGGGCCTGACGGAGATCTTTGAGCCGATCTGCCGCGGCATGATGACGTCGCCACAGGCACGGCCGCACTCGCTCACATGGGGCCACACGCCAGAGGGCGCGGTGTCGCCGGAGGTGGTGGCCGAGGACCTGTGCAAGCAGTTCATTACGCAAAAGGTGACGGGCGTGTTCTTTGCGCCGTTGGAGTTTTCGCCCAATCGCCACGCGGCCAACCTGCGGGTAGTCCACGCGCTGCAACGGGTGGGCATTGCGGTGGTGCTGCTGGACCGCTGCCTGGAGCCGTTTCCCAAGCGGAGCGACCTGGACCTGATCGGCATCGACAACCACCGCGCCGGCGCGCTGGTGACGGAGCACCTTTTGCAGGCGGGCGCGGTGCGGCCGATTTTTGTGGCACGCACGGGCGCGGGATCGACCGTGCAGGCACGGTGCGCAGGATACTTTACGGCCGTGCGCGCGGCGGGTCTGCCGTTTGTGGGGAGCATGTGCCTGGGCGATCCGGAAGATGGCGCGTGGATCGATCGGGTGTTGGAAACCCAGAAGCCGGACGCGCTGGTCTGTGCGAATGACCGCACCGCCGCCACCGTGATGCGTCACCTGCTGCAGCGTGGCCTGCGCGTGCCGCAGGATGTGCGCGTCACCGGCGTGGATGACGTGAAATACGCGCAATTTCTGCCGGTGGCGTTGACGACGATTCGCCAGAACTGCGCGGAAATGGGCCGTGTGGCGATGACTGTGATGCTGGAGCGGGTGCAGAGCCCGGAACGGCCGGGGGTAGACGTGCTGGTGGGATTCGACCTGGTCGTGCGGGAAAGCTCCGGCGCCGCCTAGGCGGTGTAAGTGCGGCCGAGGCCCAGGGTGGCGAGGCCCTTGCGGTAGGTGATGGAGCTGCGGTCCGCGGCAAAGTGGGCTTCATCCTGCAGGTTGAGGGGCAGGTCTTCAGGGAACTGGCGCTCGACGATCTCCTTGTCTTCCGAAAAGACCCGGTAGTTGAAGTCCAGGGTGCTCTCGATGGGCGAGTCCTTGTCGAAATTGCGGCAGATGGGCACGAACAGGCGCGTTTGCCGGGCAGATATGGGCGACGCAGCGTTGAGGATGTGGAGCAGGCCGTCGCCGGGAAACGTAACGGTGAGCTTTGCCGTGAAGGGCAGGAAGGTTTCGAAGTGCCGACGCCACAGGAAATCCGGCGGACCCAGGTGCTTGAAGCCGTGGCCGTAGTTGCTGACGGTGCTGAGGTAGTCGGCCTTGAAGCCGGTGTCGGTGAGGGTGACCTTGTAATCGGGAACGACCGGATTGTCGGGCTCGCCGAAGCTGCCGGCGTGGACGAAGGCAAAATGGCTGACGTCGAGAAAGCCTTCGATCTGGCGGCCTGCGGCGGCAGCGATGTCCACGCTGTCGAGCCGTACCTGCAGGTAGTCCGGATCGTCCCACTCGTGCATCACGGGCAGGGGTCGCGGACCGTCGTCGACGAGACGCACCCAGACGAGGCCGAACCGCTCCTGCACGGGGTACATGTCGAGCCGCAGGCGGGGCGAGATCGGACCCTCGGGATGTGCGGGGATACAGGTGCAGCGGCCATGGCTGTCATAGCGCAGGCCGTGGTATTTGCAGATGATTTCATCGCCTTCGACGGTCCCCATGCTCATGGGGACGCCGCGGTGATAGCAGATATCGCGCGCGGCACAGGCGATGCCGCCGGAGATGCGGTAGAGGACGACGCGCTCGTCGAGCAGGCGAACGGCGAGCGGCTTGTTCGTAACTTCATGGGAGTGGGCGACGGGGTACCAGAAGGGTGCAAGGGCGCGCCAGTCCGTTTCGGAGAAGGTG
>CBAAAH010000019.1:0-16093 GCA_964658865.1 uncultured Granulicella sp. | reverse complement strand
GCGATTCTACCCTGCGCGAGATCGCGCACCAGGCCGATATCTGCCGCTAGAAAGTCGAACAGCGGCAGATCGACGAAAGGTGCCCAGCGAATCTCCTGGAAGATGCGGTTGTCGAGTTCGCCGGAAAACTGCCGTACGGCAAAGAACTGCAGATCGACCGCGCCGCCGTTGCGATAGTGGTGGCGAATCTGGGTAATCGCGGCACCGACCTCGGCCGCAATGCCGAGTTCCTCGTCCAGTTCCCGCCGCAGCGCCTCTTCCGGACTTTCGCCAGCTTCAATTTTGCCACCGGGAAACTCCCACTTCAGCGCCATCGGCTGGTCGGGTTTGCGCTGGCAGATCAGCACTTCTTCGCCGCCATCGGGTAGGGGACGCAGGATCAGGGCAGCGACGACCAGGCGCAGTGTTCGTGGTCCGCTCATGGCAGCCGCCGTCCCGTGTCGTCCTTCCAGCCGCCGAATGCCATTCTTCAAAGCTCGCCCTGTCTCCGTGCGAATCTGCCGGTCTTGTTCAGAGTATGACGCTTGCCTCGTCGGCAAAGCCGCTTAGCTTTGCCAGCTCTGGGGCGACTCCGGATAGTACACAGCCCATCCGCGCTCTGCCGCAAGCGTCTGCAGCCCGGCGTTCGGGTTTACGGCAAAGGGTACGCGCGCCAATGCCAACATGGCCGCATCGTGCACGCTGTTGCCGAAAACCACGTCCGGCCGCGACAGGCCGACCCGTCGCAGCGCCGCTGCTTTGCCTTCGTCCGAGGGGACGTCGACCAGATCCTCGGTGACGAACCCCTCGTCCGACGATCGCACGCAGGCCCCAAGCACGCGGTCGGGTGCAATGCCAAGAGCGCGCACGCCTTCTTCGATCACCCAGTTGTTGGTGGAACTGACAGCCCAGATCTGCACGCCCGCGGACTTCAGCGACCGCACCAGCCCGGCCATTACCGGAAACAGATGCGGTTCCACTTCGGCCGCGAAGTATGCCCGCGCGCTGGCGCGGACGTCCGATTCCGTTAGCCCTGCGTAAATTTGCACCATTTCGCCGCAGATCGCTGTTTCATGCACCTCGCCACGGTGGTAGGCCTGGTGCCGGTCGGTCAGATGCCTGGCATGCTTTGCCGACAGCAGTCCTGTCTTCATGGTCCAGCGCATAAAGCCGCTACCCGCGTCTCCCGGCCAAAGTGTGCCGTCGTAGTCGAACACCGCAGTCTGCGGGTGTACCGCCTCGATTGCCGCTAAAAACTCCGCTTCCGTCATTGCCATCTCACCATCATCGCAAGCGAACGCATCATGTACCTCACAAAAACGTGCATCTCTCCCAGTGAAACTCTTTTCTACAAATCGCATCTAGTATTTGTGTTGGCGTACACCGCCACGGGTTTTACGAGTGGGAACCAAGGGAGAAGGTCAATCATGGCGTCAGAGTTCGTCACCGAAGTGAGCGATGCAGAGTTCGAGCAGAATGTGCTGAAGAGCGAAACCCCTGTGCTCGTCGATTTCTGGGCCGCATGGTGTGGACCTTGCCGTGCGCTTGCACCGATCGTCGATCAGGTTGCGTTGGAGTACCAGGGCAAGCTCAAGGTCGTGAAAATGGACGTGGACCGCAATAACGCGACACCTGGCCGATACGGCATTCGCGGTATTCCCGCACTTTTGCTGTTCAAGGATGGCAAGATCGCCGACCAGATCGTGGGCTATGTGCCGAAAGACACAATCGATAAGTCTGTAACCAAGGTGCTGGCTGAAGTTTCTGCTTGATGCTGCACTGTGTCGTTTAGAAAGCCCGGCCATCGCGCCGGGCTTTCTGCGTTGTGGGAACGTACACTGCTGACATGCTCGAGTGGGCGCTACTGCGCATTCTTACGGTGGCCGTTCTGATCCTTGCGACGGCGTTTTTCGTCGCGGCGGAGTTTGCCGTGGTGTCCGTACGCGAGACGCGGCTGGAGCAGTTGCTGGCGCAAAAGCGGAACGGTGCGCGCGCGGCGCTCAAACTGAAGCAGGAGATCGACGATTTTCTTGCGGCCAACCAGCTCGGTGTCACGCTGTGTTCGCTCGCCCTCGGTTGGCTCGGCGAACAGGCCATCGCGCAAATCATCGAACAACTGCTGGAACGCAGCCACCTGTTCCGCCATGCCACGGCCATTTCGCACACGGTCGGTGTGGTCGGTGCGTTCTCGCTCATTACCTTTCTTGAGGTCGTGCTGGGGGAACAGGTGCCCAAGTCGCTTTCGCTGCAGCGCTCCGAGCGCATTGCGCTTGCCGTTGCCGCGCCCATGGACGTGTTTATCCGCATCGCGCGGCCTGCCATCCGCCTACTGAAGTTCGCCACGCGCAATGTGCTGCATCTCTTTCGCGCGCCGCTGCGGGCAGAGGGTGGGGAACCGCACTCACCCGAAGAGATCAAGCTGGTGGCCACGCAAACCCGCGAAGGCGGCCTGCTGCCCGCGTTTCAAGAGCAGATCATTCATCGCGCCATCGACCTGAACCACGTGACGGTGCGCGAAATCATGACGCCGCGCGGCCGCATCTTCTGCCTGCCGGCGGACATGCCGGTCGAACTGGCGAGCGCGCGCATTGTGGAGGAGCAGCACTCCCGCGTGCCCGTCTACGACCCCGCGCTCGGTACCGAACACATCATCGGCATCGTGTATTCCAAAGACATTTCGCGGCTGATGCACTTTCGCCGCGATTCGCGCCTGCCCGCGGCTTACGGCAACACCGCGCTCATGCTGCGTACCGTCATGCGCGACGCCCTGGTCGTTCCCGAAACCAAGCTCGCCGTCGAGTTACTGCAAGAGTTTCAGGAGCGCCGCCGTCAGATGGCCATTGTCGTCGACGAGTTCGGCTCGACCGTCGGCCTGGTCACGGCGGAGGATGCGCTGGAGACCATCGTCGGCGAGCTGGAAGACGAGTTCGACGGCACCGGCCGCGCCATCCCGCAGCCCAACGCCAATGGCCTGCTCGACCTGGAAGGCACCGTGACGCTGCGCGATTTGACCACGCAACTGCGCTGGAGTTTTCCCCGCGAGGCCGGGGTAGAAACGCTCGCAGGATTTATGCTGGCGCAACTAGGCCACCTGCCGCAGCCCGGCGAATCGTTCCTCTACCGCGACCGCCGCTTTACCGTGCTCGATCTGGACGGCCGCCGCATTCGTCGTATCCGCACGGAGGCGCTCGCCCCTACCGCCGCTTTTACCGTTCCGGCCGAGATCGAGATCGCGTGACCCCACAGCCGGAAGAGCAAAGCCGTGTCATCGCGGGTGCTCCGCCTTCGTCGCCCTCACTCACACTCGACCTTTCCGATAAGTCCAGTGCGCGACGCAGTGAGGTTCTTGTGCAGCGCGCCAACCACATCGGCAAACGTGTTCTGCTCACGCTGCCGGTGCTCTGGCTCATCGTTTCGTTCGTCTTCTTGCTCATCCACCTGGTGCCCGGCGACCCCGTCGCGCAAAGCCTGGGGGAGGGTGCAAGCGCCACGGACCTAAGCGCATTGCGCCATGCGTACGGCTTCGACGCGCCGCTGCACGTGCAATATCTGCGCTATTGGAAGGGCATCTTCCATGGCGATCTGGGGACGTCGTTGCGGTCGCACCAGCCGGTGTTGAAGCTCATTGCAGAACGCTACCCGTACACGTTGCTGCTGAGCGTGGTGTCGATGGCAGTTGCGCTGCTGTTGGCGGTACCGGCGGGTGTCACGAGTGCGCTGCACCGTGGCCGGGTGGCGGATCGCGTGCTGGGTGTGGTGTCTCTGTTCGGCCTCAGCTTTCCAAATTTTGCTCTGGGCCCGATTCTCATCATCCTGTGCTCCATCCGCCTAGGCTGGTTTCCTGTCTCTGGCGCGGGAACGGGTGGCTTGTTTTCTCTCGATACGGTGGCGCACCTCGTGTTGCCGGCCATCACGCTCGGCCTGTCGCTGGCGGCGATTCTGACGCGCATGGTACGCACCAGCATGCTCGAAGAGCTGGGCCAGGACTACATTCGCACCGCGCGTGCGAAAGGGCTGACGGAGCGGCAGGTCGTCTATCGGCATGCGCTGCGCAATGCGCTGGTGCCGGTGCTTACGGTCGTCGGACTGCAGTTCGGATCGCTGCTCGCCGGCGCGATCGTGACGGAGACGATCTTTTCCTGGCCGGGGATCGGACGGCTCACGCTGTCGGCCATCAGCAATCGCGACTACGCCACCGTGCAGGGCTGCACGCTCGCCATCGGCCTGACCTACCTTGCCGCCAACCTGCTCACCGATTTTGCGTATACCCTTGCGAACCCGCGCATCCGCGGCTAGCCGTTCCTATTCGGCACCGCGTGCCTTGTCGACCGGTAAACCATCTTGCCGCACCGCTCGTCTCTCTTGCAGTGCATACCTACCCCACCAGACAGGGAAGCCCACCCTACCGGCGCGTTGTTCTGCTGGCGTTGACGTTCGTTCTGCCGCTCGCCGCGCAGCAGGAACCAGCGACGCCACCGGCAGCGTCAACGCCCGAACTGCGCGACCGGCCAAAACCGGTCACGCCGAAAATGCCACGCCTGCCGGCGCGCGGCCTGACGGAGCCGGACGAGCCGGCGAACCCCGACCCCGCGGCTGCACGCACCTTTACCGATGCCAAATACAAGGTGACCTTTACCGTGCCGCCGGGCTGGAACCTGGAGCGCAAGGACGGTTTGCTCTCGAACTTCGGCGTGGAGACCCGCACCGCTCGCCGCCGCACCGACGTCCGCGGCGTCGCTTCCATCAACTTCAATCCGTGGCCGATCACCACGTTTGCGGGAGCCATCTTCTATTACTCGGTGATCCCGCGCGCCGACGCCGGGCAATGTGTCGCGCAGACCGCCACCAAACCGGTCAAGCCGCTGCCCGATGCCGATGTGGATGGCACATCGTTTCACCACGGCCACGACCAGCACGGCGCTGTCTGCACCGAGGCGCGCGACGAGGTCTTCGCGGCCATGCAGGGCAACACCTGCATCCGTTTCGACCTGGTTGTGAACACCTTCTGCGCGGAAACCAGCGGTGCGATGGAGATCACGCCCATGCAGTTGAAGGACGTGGACAAGCGCCTTGCCTCGCTGCTGGGGTCCGTGACGCTGGGCGGCTCCAGCCACGGCGACAAGCCCCGACGATAGGCTGCGGGTCTACTTTGCCGGCGCGATTGGTGGTGTCGCTGCCTGCGTCGTCACATGCAGTGCCGCCGTCACTTCCATCGATGCGATGAACGAGCTCACCTGCTGTACTTTGCTCTTTTCCTTGCCCAGTTGCGCCCACACCTCGTAGTCGTGGCCCAGCGGCAAGCCGCCGAACAGATAGGTGCCGTCTTTTGCCGGCAGCATCGTCCGCAGATCCTTGGACTGCAAATCCTTCAGGTACACGGTCGTGTTCGGCACTGCAACGCCGCGCTGGTCCAGAACTGTACCCTTCACCACGCGCTGCGGCAGCCGGTACGACGTATCCCGATTGCTCCCGCCATACTAGATGGAGGCGACCGATTTACCGGACTGCGGTGCTTGTGTCGCTGCGAGCCCGCAGTACATCGCCATGAGGGCGAGTGCTGTCGCCCCGGTCCATGTCACGCGATTTTTTCTCAATGCTCCAATACCTCGAGCCCAATAATTTCACATGCTTGCCGCGCAGATGCAGCCGCTGGATCGTTAGAGGTCGAGCGTGCGAAACTCCACATCGAGATCACCCCCGTGCGCCGTGACAAATGCCAGGGAAATCGGCAATTTGAATCGCCGGGCGCCTACACTGCCGGGATTCAGGTACACCACGCCGTTGCGCCGCTCCAGCGTCGGCGCGTGCGAGTGGCCGCTCACCACCATTGCCACACCGGCCGTTACCGGGTCGATGTCCAGATCGTGCACGGAATGCACCAGGTAGGCGACCAGTCTCGAACCGGTCAGCGTCACCATTTCCGTCGCGGGCAGCTCTGCCATGGAGCCAACTGTGTCTACATTTCCCCTGATCGCCACCACCGGCGCGATTGCCCGCAATCCCTCCAATACTGCCATCGACCCCACATCGCCGGCGTGCAGAATCTGATCGACACCCTGCAACGCCTCCACCACATGCGGCCGCAGCAGGCCGTGCGTGTCCGATACGATGCCGATTCGCGAATGCCCCTCGTCCGTTGCCATACGCTGTTTCCTTTCTGCAATCCGCAAAGCCGCGGCGCACTAAATCCAGTACCACTCAGGTTCGCCGCGCGTACAGGCGCCCCGCGCAAACTCCATACTGAGACTCCGATGCACAATGCAGCCCAGCCCGACAGCACGCCGGCAAGCGACGCCGCCCTGGTGCGCGAATACCTGACCTGTTTGCGCGTGGAGCGGGGCCTGCGCCCACTGACCTGCGACAGCTATGCCAAGGACCTGGAGCAGTTTTCGGAGTTCCTGAACGGGAGCCACCGCCTTCTGCTGACCGCCACGCACGAGGATGTGCAGGGATGGATGCAGCACCTGCGCGCACACGACCGCACCGACCGCTCCATTGCACGCAAGCTGAGCTGCCTGCGCGGCCTGTACAAGTGGGCGTTGCTCGACAGGCGCTTGCAGCACGACCCGACGCTGCACGTGGAAGCTCCAAGCACATGGAAGGTCTTGCCAAAGTCATTGGCCGAGAGCGAGATGCGCACGCTGCTGGATGGCGCTCAGGTCTCCGCGAGCCATCCTCAGGCGACCGCATTGCACCTGCGCGACCACGCGATTCTAGAGGTCCTGTACGCCGGCGGCTTGCGCGCGGGAGAGATCGTCGCCCTGCGGGTGGAGGACCTGCACCTGGACCAGGGACGTGCGCAGGTGCGCGGCAAGGGCGATAAGGAGCGCATCGTGCCGCTGGGTGGGGCGGCTCTGGATGCAGTGCGTGCCTATCTGGATCGCGGCCGACCGGCGCTTGTTCGACGCGGCCTGCAGCGGGTGCTGTTCCTGTCCAACACCGGCAAACCGCTCACAACGCAGTGGATTTGGAGCATCGTGAAGTCGCATGACAGCCATGCCAGCCCGCACAAACTGCGCCATAGCTGCGCCACTCACATGGTGGAGCATGGTGCCGACCTGCGCACAGTGCAGACGCTGCTGGGCCATGCCGACATCGCCACCACGCAGGTCTACACGCACCTTGCGCTGGGCCGATTAAAAGAGGTGCACCGACTGCATCATCCCCGTGGACGCCGAAGTGGAAATATCGCCGCATGAGCCACTTGAAGTCCACATCGGATCCTGTACATGCAACGTGTGAGCCGGCAAATGGCATTACCGAGCCGTATACGCTCGCGGGGGAATACCTGCGCGTCCTGCAGCATGAGCGCAGCGCCAGCAGTCACACCCTGCGCGCTTATACCCGCGAACTACGTAATTTTACGCATCATCTATGTAACAGCAAGGGCATCGCCGTCGGAGTCGCGGCAATCGAGCACACCGACATTCGGGCCTATCTCGCCGTGCTGTACGACCGCGGCCTGACCCGTGCCTCTGCCGCGCGCGCCCTGGCGGCGATTCGGTCATGGTTCAGATGGCTGGCGCAGTCCGGCCACGTGCAGCAGAACGTCGCAAAACTGGTGAGCACGCCCAAGTTGCCGAAGCACCTGCCCCGTGTGCCCAGCGCCGAAGAGGTGAACCGCGTGCTGGACACCCTGCCCGAAACCGCCGCGATGCGCACCGACGACGACCGCGACGGCAACGCCGCCCTGTGGCCGGAGCGCGACCGCGTCGTCTGGGAACTGCTGTACGGCTGCGGCATCCGCAATTCTGAGCTGGTGGGCATCGACCTTGCCGACATTCACTGGCAGAATGATGCGATCCTCGTCCGCGGCAAGGGCCGGAAAGAGCGCTACGTTCCTCTCGCCGACGCCACGCGCGAGGCGCTGCAAGCCTACCTGCCGCACCGCGAAGACCGCTTGCGCGCCCACGGCAAACTTCTTCTTGCCGACGGTCCGCTGCTCATCAACCAGACGGCACGCGGAAAAGCGCGGCTCACTACGCGGTCGGTGGGCCGCATCGTCAAGGCCATCGCGATGGCGCGTGGGCTGGCCGCAGACGTGCATCCGCATACGCTGCGCCACGCCTTTGGTACCCACATGCTGGAAGACGGTGCCGACCTGCGGGCCATTCAGGAGCTGCTCGGCCACGAGCACCTCTCCACCACGCAGCGTTACACCCAACTCACCGACATCCAGATGCAACACGTGTATGACAAGAGCCACCCGCGCGCCTGACGCCGGTCAGGTCGTCGGAACCAGGTGCACCGCATCCTTATAGCGTGATTTCAGCCGTAGGAACGGTTTCTCGTAAAAGTGGTAGCTCAGGGTTGCCAGCAGCACCATCACGATCAAGCCCAGCACATACGCCCAGAGGAACATGTGTGTGCCGCCGTGCCGTCCGGCAAAGTCAAGAAATGAAATGTGAAACAGGTCGTGAAAGACATAGCAGCCGTAGCTCACAATGCCAAGGTTCCGCAACGGCGCAACATGCAAAAGCCTAGCGACGTGTGATTCGCCATCCAGCAGAAAAGCGATCACCGCTGCCGCACCAAAATCGAGCAGGGTGTATCCAAACCCTGTCAGATACCAGGGGTCGCCCACGATGCCGGGAGGCGCAGGCGCATGGCCAAGTGCCATCTGGCACAAAAACACACTCGACAAACCGCATATGCCCGCGATGCCGAGCGGCACGCGCCATCGCGTAAGCCATGCACGTTCGGGACCGCGGAGCAGAAGCGCCAGCAAACCACCGATTAAAAGCGAGTCCGCGCGGAAGGGAAGTGCTCCGTAAACAACGCCACGCGCAACCATCCACTGGGGTGCGAACGCTCCGGCGAGGATACGTGCAAGCGGGCTTAGGACGATAACAGCCATGCAAAGCTGGATGAGGCGTCGCCGATCGCGCAACTTGAAGACGACCAGCGGCCACAGCAGGTAGAACTGCTCTTCCAGGCACAGGCTCCAGAAGTGGCCGTAAAGCATGACGGTATGTTGCCGCCGCAACAGAATGTCCGTTCGTGCGATGTCGAGCGGCGGCGAACCGAGAAAGCGCGCGTAATTGCCCAGGTGAACCGGCCAGAGTGCCTGCTGCCACACCCACGGTGTATGCGAGGTCAGACCCACCACCAAAAGGAACAGGATCACGGCGTAGTAAAGCGGAAAAATACGCAGAATACGGCGCATGTAGAAGGTCTTCAACGTTCCGCCTGCGCGTCTGGAGTCGAAGAGGATGCCCGTAATCAGGAAGCCCGACAGCACAAAGAAAAGATCGACGCCGATCCAGCCGTACATAGGTACCGGTGCGACATCGGCACCGATTTTCCCCAAGTAGTGGTGCGTTACAACCAGAAGGAGCGCAATCGCGCGATAGCCGTCCAGCGCGCGGTAGTGTGTCTTTGGTTCGGTAAGGGACTCCTGCATCCGCGCAGTATACGCGTGTCCTCCGCGCAAGCTTTTGAAAAGCTGGGCTTACGGTTGAAGGTGCACTTGGAGTGCCCTAAGTGCCCGCACGCAGGTGAGTTCATCCCTCCTGCACGGACGCACCCTGAGCGCGATATACTCAGAAGTAGCGTCCGGCCTAGTAAACCCATCGTGTATCGGTGGCGACGTGGCCGCTGCACAGCTTTTCTCGCCGGGTACATCCCGGCAACAGGGATAGACCGCTTTGATCAACTCCGTACTCAGCAAAGTTTTCGGTACCAGCAACGAACGCGCCGTCAAGAAGATGCAGCCGCTCCTCGACCAGATCAACGCGGTCGAACCCTCGCTGGTCCATCTGACGGACGACGAACTGCGCGGCAAGACGCTCGAATTCAAGAAACGCATCGCCGACCGCATCGAGGGCCTGACCGACAAGGATGAAATCTACGCCGCCGAACAGGCCGCGCTCGACGAGTTGCTGCCCGAGGCGTTTGCCGTCGTGCGCGAGGGGGGCAAGCGTGCCGTGAGCATGCGCCACTTCGACGTGCAGATGCTGGGCGGCGCCGTGCTGCACCAGGGAAAAATTGCGGAAATGCGCACCGGCGAAGGTAAAACCCTCGTCGCGACATTACCGTGCTACCTGAACGCGCTTGCCGGCCGCGGTGTGCACGTGGTCACCGTAAACGACTACCTGGCCAAGCGCGACGCGGAGTGGATGGGCAAGATCTACGGCTTCCTCGGCCTCACAGTCGGCGTCATTGTGCACAACCTGGACGACCGCGAGCGCCGCGCCGCCTACGCTGCCGACATCACCTACGGGACCAATAACGAGTTCGGCTTCGACTACCTGCGCGACAACATGAAGTTTGAACTGAGCGACCTGGTGCAGCGCGGTCAGTACCACGCCATCGTCGACGAGGTGGACTCGATCCTGATCGACGAGGCGCGTACTCCGCTCATCATCAGCGGCCCGACCGACCAGACGACTGACAAGTACGAACGTGTCAACGTCATTATCCCGCAGCTTGAACTCGGTGAGTTCACGGAGACGATCGACGAAAAGACCTATACCGGTGACTACACTGTCGACGAAAAATCACGCTCGATCACGGTGACGGATGAGGGTTGGGAAAAGGTCGAGGGTCTGCTCGGTATCGGCAACATCGCCGACCCGGAAAACTGGGATCTGAAGCACCACGTTGAGACCGCCATCAAGGCGCATTCGCTGTACAAGCGCGACGTGGAATACGTGGTGAAGGACGGCGAAATCATCATCGTCGACGAGTTCACCGGACGCCTGATGCCGGGTCGCCGCTGGTCCGACGGGCTGCACCAATCCGTGGAAGCGAAGGAAGGTGTGCAGGTCCGCAAGGAAGACCAGACGCTTGCGACCATTACCTTCCAGAACTACTTTCGCCTGTACAAAAAGCTGAGCGGCATGACCGGTACGGCTGAGACTGAAGCCGCCGAGTTCGACAAGATTTACAAGCTCGAAATTACCGTGATCCCGACCAATCGGCAGATGAAGCGCATCGAGCACCAGGATGTCGTCTTTCGCACGGCAAAGGAAAAGTATTTCGCCGTTGCGGACGAAATCGCTCGCCTGAACGCGTTGAAGCAGCCGGTTCTGGTCGGCACGACATCGATCGAAAAATCGGAGCTGCTGTCGAACATTCTGAAGCAGAAAAGCATCCGCCACGTTGTGCTGAACGCCAAATTCCACGAGCGCGAGGCGGAGATTGTGGCGCAAGCCGGCCGGCTGGGTATGGTCACCATTGCGACCAACATGGCGGGTCGCGGTACCGACATTCTGCTGGGGGGAAACGCCGACTTCATGGCGCGGCAGGAGCTTGCGAAATCCGGCACCGCTAAGGCGCTTTCCGCGGTCGAAGGCGAGATCGAGCCAGTCGCCGGTCCAGGAAATTTTCGCTTTTATTACTCCAACCAGGAGTACGAAACCACCCAGGCAAAGTGGGATGAGACGCTGGCTCGCTATCAGACAGACACGCAGCAGGACCACGCAGCGGTGCTTGAAGCGGGTGGCCTGCACATTATCGGCACGGAGCGACATGAATCCCGCCGCGTGGACAACCAGTTGCGTGGGCGTGCAGGCCGTCAGGGCGACCCCGGCGATAGCCGGTTTTACCTGTCGCTTGAAGACGACCTGATGCGCATCTTCGCCAAGGAGTGGGTCGGCACGCTGCTGCAGCGCATGGGCATGCAGGAAGGCGAACCCATCGAGAGCGGCATGATCACCAACCGCATCGCGGGCGCCCAGAAAGCGGTTGAGACACAGAACTTCGAGTCGCGCAAGCACGTTCTGGAGTACGACGACGTAATGAACAAGCAGCGTGAGGCGGTGTACGGCCTGCGTCACTCCCTGCTTGAGGGTATCGACCAGAAAGAGCTGATTCTGGAGGACTACGTTACCAGCGAACTCTCCAACATTCTAGACGCCGACGCACCCGCGAACGTGCATCCCGACCAGTGGAAGATCGACGAGATGAGGACCAAGCTCAACGATCTGTTCGGCACGGAATTTCCGGAGATCGATCCGACCACGCTGAACCGGCACGAACTCGGCGAAGCGCTCTTCAGCGCCTTGAAGGAGCGCTTCGAAGTGAAGGAGACGATTCTGACGCCGGACACGCTGCGTTACCACGAGAGGGTCGTGATGCTGACGGTGCTGGACGGCCTGTGGAAAGACCATCTGCTGCAGATGGACCACCTGAAAGAGGGCATCGGCCTGCGTGGCTATGCGCAGCAGGATCCGCTCGTCGCCTACAAGCGCGAAAGCTTCGAGATGTTCGAAGTGATGATGAGCCGCTTCCAGCAGGATACGCTGCGTAACCTGTTCCGCATGCAGATTCTCGCGCCGGATGGCATGCCGATCGAAAGCCTGGAGCAACTGCACGCACTGCAGCAGCAGCAGGGAACACCCATGCCGGACGCCATCGCGCCGCCCATGCCCGAGCTGCCGCAGAACCCCTTCTACGGCACGCATGAGCAGCGATTGGACGAGCCCGCGACAGCAAACTCCGAGGAGCGAGGCATGAACCCTTTTGCCGGTGTGAGCGGCAATGGCAGCGGTGAGAACTTTGCCCCGGGCAAGGGTCGCCGCAGCCAAAAACCGAAACGTACCAGCCGCCAGTAGCGGCTTTGCTCACCCAAAAGGAAAAGGCTACCCACAGCATGTGCGGGTAGCCTTTTCTTTTTGGATGGGCTGTTCTTTCGAGCGATTTCCGGAAATTGCAATGATTTTGCCTGTTCTGAATGTGGGGCGTTGCCGGAGATCCCTATTTCGACAGATCGTCGAGCAAGACCTTGGCCTTCACGACAAGCGTGTGCGCGCCTTCAATGTCACCGGTCTTCCAGGCATCTTCCGCGCCTTTCAAAAAGCGTCTTGCCTGTTCTACCTCGGCGGTGTGCACTGCGGCGACGGACGCCGGCAGGCGATCGATTCGTTGTTTTTGTGCGGCCAGCATGCCCTCTGTTTCGCCGCGCAGGTTGTTGCCGGCCTCACCGCCGGCGCTTAATTGGCCAAGCTCAATTGATGGCGGCGGACCCATCGCTACGGTAGGAGGAGCCATGATGACGGGTGCAGGTGACACTTTCTTCCTGCGTGGTTTTTTCGGCGGCGGCGGAACCGATTTCACGGGCTCCGCACTGGAAACATCCGGCTGTGGCACGGGTTCTGTCGGGTGAGTCGGTGGCGGAACGCTGACCATCACCGGCCTGATTTCAGGCGGTGCGGGTGGAACGGCGAGCGAATGCACTACATGGCGATGACAACCGCCTAGAAGTAGCAATCCTGCCGTGCCGAGGAGGAAGGCGCGCCGGCTCATGCCATCGCTCCCACCGTGGTCGGCGGTGTAATGGTCACTCCTGAACGGCCTGCGAGGGGAAAGCGCACAGTCATCAGGGTACCGCGATTCTGTGCGCCTGCGCTGCTTTCAGACTGTACGGAAATGGTGCCGCCCATCATCTGGACCATGCGCCACGTCATGGCGAGTCCGATGCCGCTGCCACCTGTCTTCGTTGTGAAATACAGGTGAAAGATGCGCTCCAGCACTTCTGGGGCAATTCCCGTTCCAGTATCGCCCACGGCAACCGCGACCTGGCCACGTTCGCGCGCGAGTGAAAGGGTGAGCTGGCCGCCGTCGGGCATGGCATCCAGCGCGTTCAGCAGTATATTCAACAGTGCCTGGTGCAACATTTCCCGGTCCACCATGGCCGTCGCTCCACGCGATGCGTCCTGCACGCGCACCTGTACGTTGCGGTTTGCGGCATCCACGGAGATCAACTGCACCACTGAATCGGCGACCTCGCGCACCGGCAGTTCCTGCAGTTTCGGCTCCATGGGTCGTGAGAAGTCCGCCAGCACCTGCACCACGCGGTCCAGTCGTGCCATCTCCGCCGCCAGCACCTCCACGTGGCGCGATGCCTCATTGCCGTCGGCCTGGCCCAGCTTGGACCGCAGAAGTTCCAGGTGCAGCACCATGGCGTGAATCGGGTTTTTGACCTCATGCCCAACGCCTGCGGTCAGCTTACCGATGCTGGCCATGCGACGGGATACCTCGATCTCGCGTTCAATCTCCGCGCGTGTTGCGGCATCGTGCAGCGTCAGCATCGCGCCTTTGCCTGCATTCGCGGCAAAGTCGACCGAGAGTTCCACGTCGCGATCGTCGCCGAACGAGACCGGTACGGCACGCAGCGCGCAGCGTTCGCGAAACGCATCGCGCAGCACGTCTTCCACTCCGGTACCGACGAACAGTGCAAAGGCAGAGCTGCCGTGGACCACCGGCATGGGCAGCAGGTGGCGCACGGAGTCGCTTTGCATCGCGATGGTGCCGTCCGCCTCCAGCAGCAGCATGCCGTCCTTCAGCGTGCGCAGCATCTCGGTCAGGTTGGTCGCCTGCTGCTCCGACATGCGCATGCGCCGGTCGATTTCGGCGATGGTGGACGATACGCGGGCCTCCGTGTCGGGAACAGCCGTCTTTTCCGCCGCGTCGGCATCGGCATCGTTCTCCCGTCGCGACAGCAGGTCCAGGCGGCGGGAAATACTTTCCAACGGCCGCAACGCCAGCGACGACAGCAACACCGCTACACCCAGCGAACACAGTAGCGCCACCGCCATCACAGCCGCCGCATCGCGCAGCCACGGCAGCATCGCAGCCAGCAACAGCGTAGACCGTACGCCAATGTGGGCAAACAGAAAAGGACTGCCGTTACGTTGCAGCGGCAGCGCCACATCCAACACCTCTGGCCTGCCGAAGACGATCTGCCACTGCGCGCGCAGGCCACCCTGCGCCACCGTGGAAAAGCTGCGACGCATCGGTGGCCGCAGCGCCAGTAGCGCGGGGTCCGTCGCCATCAGGACGCGACCGTTTGCACCGGTGATGCTCACATCCTGCACGGTCAGGCTGTAGGACACGATGGCATCCATGGTCTGCCGCAGGGCCTCGTCGCGCTGCAGTGTATCCGCAACGAACTCCTCAAAGCCGCTTTCGTTGGAAATTGCGGGTTTCTGCGCTGCCCCGGTCTCCAGTGCCGCCCGCATGCTGAGCAACAGTTCGTGCGCCAGTACGTCGTTGCCCGCATCTACCTGTGCAATGCGTCCGCGCAGCAGCTCCGAGAAGAATATGAGCGACAATGCCGCCGTCAGCAGCACCGTAAATACGGACGTCGCCAGCACCAATCGAGTCTTCAGCCGCATGCGCCGTTGCTCCGTGCACCATCAAGTTGCCGCCGCGGCTTGTCGCACCGCGGCACAGGGGCCGGCATTCGTCATGCCGCCCCCGCATACTCCTTCAGCTTATTCTGCAGCGTCTTGGAACTGATGCCCAGAATCTCCGCGGCGCGGGTTTTATTGTTCCCAGTGCTCTCCAGCGTTTTTAGGATGAGCTGTTTTTCCGCAGCGTCCACCGTTGTGCCGACGGAAACCTCGACGATGCCGCGCGATGGTACGGGAGCCGCGGGCATGGAAGAGGCCATGCTGCCGGCCAGGCCTGCCGGCACGGCCGGCGTCGTCGCGGTCACGTCCTCGTCGAAATGCAAAGGCAGGTGCGTTACAGTGAGCCGTTCCGTGCCGGCCAGAATGACCGCGCGCTCAATGGTGTTGCGCAGTTCGCGCGCATTGCCCGGCCAGCGATGCTTGACCAGCCGCCCCATCAACTGCGGCGAAATGCCGGGGACAGAGGTGGCATGGCGCGCATTCATCTCGTCCACCATGGCCGTTGCAATCGCGGGAATATCCTCCGCGTGTTCGCGCAGAGCCGGCATCTCCAAATGGAAAACATTCAGCCGATAGTAGAGGTCGCTGCGCAGCTCGCCACGTGCAACAGCCGCCGCGGGGTCGCGGTTGGTCGCCGCGATCACACGCACGTTGACGGGAATTTCTTCGCGCGCGCCCAGCCGACGCAGCCGACGGTCCTCCAGCACGCGCAGCAGCTTTGCCTGCGTTGCCATCGGCATTTCGCCAATCTCATCCAGCAGCAGGGTGCCGTCTTCCGCCAGTTCGAAGCAGCCCGCGCGGCGGCCTTCCGCACCGGTAAACGCGCCTTTTTCGTGGCCGAAGATCTCGCTTTCGATCAGCGTCTCTGGAATCGCCGCACAGTTGACCGCAACAAATGCCTTATTCTTGCGGCCGCTCAGCAGGTGCAGCGCACGCGCGGCAAGTTCTTTGCCGGTGCCGCTTTCGCCGGTAATCAG
>CBAAAH010000018.1:0-16482 GCA_964658865.1 uncultured Granulicella sp. | reverse complement strand
AGTTGGCCTGCATCTCGGGGCGGCGCAGGTCGAGATAGCGGTACTGCAGGCGCAGTTCTTCGTTGCCGATGGCGTCTTCCGCAGGCGAGAACGGCGGCGTCTTCGCGTCGCTCAGCACCAGCAGTTGGTGGCAGACGACTTCAATGTCGCCGGTGGGCAGGTTGGGATTCGTGAGGCCCTCGCCGCGCAGACGCACGGTGCCGAGGGCGGCCATGACAAACTCCGGCCGTGCGGCTTCGGCCTTGAGCAGCGCCGCGCTGGACTGCGACTTATCGACGACGATCTGGGTGATGCCGGAGCGGTCGCGCAGGTCAAGAAAGATGAGGTCGCCGTGGTCGCGGCGGCGGTTGACCCAGCCCATAAGGATGACGGAGTTGCCCGCGTCTGCGGCGCGAAGGTCGCCGCACATGTGGGTGCGCTGGTGCTGGCCTAAAAAGTCGAGAGTCACGATGTGTCTATTCTACGGAAATCGTTCCCGCCTGTGGCTGCATTAGCGGATGAGGTGAATGCGGCAGGGCAGATCGAGCGCGGCCCAGGCGCGGTCGGCGGTGTAGACGTCGGCACCGAGTTCCAGCGCGAGGGCGAGGCAGGCGCGGTCACCCAGGGAAAGGCCGGCGGCGCGGGTGAGCGGGCGAAGCTCTCCGGAGCGGTTCGCCTGCGATTCGGTAAAAGGCTCGATGCCAGCCAGTAGATGAAGCGTCACCTGAAGATCGGTACGCGTGAGACCGTAGTCCTGCATTTTCGAAAGCACTTCAGAAAAGTTCACCGCGCTGACAACGGCACCCTTCAGAACGGAGCTGTCGGCGACCTCGTTCAGCAAAATGGCGAGAATGACGGAAGCATCCACAACCGTTTTACTCATGGGCAGCTTCTGCGCGTCGCTCCGCGAGGAATTCTGCAAGGATGTCGCGCTTCTCCGGATTGGCCGCGACAAATTTTGCGCGTACGCCTGCCAGCAGCCGGTCGATCTCTTCCGGGCTGCGACGCTTCAGCTCCGGCTCAGACCTGGCCGCATGCAGGGCTGCTTGCAGCACGAAGCTGCTGACGGAACGGTGCTCGCGCTTGGCGGCTTCAGCCAGAATGCGGCGCTGCTCGGCATTGGCGCGCACGCCGAGCGGTTTGGGAGCGTCCGGGCGGGCATTTGCGTTGGGAGCCATAACTTCAGTATAGGCAGAGTGCCTACAGATTGGCTACACCATCGCGATCGCCAAGCACTGAGTGGACAAAACCCCACGGACAGGGCAAGATGTTGCCTCCGCCTCTGCGCTGCCGTTTGTTTCGTCGCCGGCCTTTGCCCCGCGGGCCCAGTTTGTGCATGCGCAGGGTAAAGAATTGTCGACGCCACGACGGCAAGCCCTTGCACCTGCACGGCATCAACCTGGGCAACTGGATGGTGACCGAGGGTTACATGTGGCACTTCGAAGGCGGCCCACAGTCCGAGCGCGAGATCGAGGAGTTCGTCACAGACATTCACCGGATCCGGCAGATGGGCTTCGTTTTCATTCGCATCCCGATGCATTGGAAGCTGTTTACGCCGGACAATCCGGAAGGGCTTGCGTTGCTGGATCGCGTGATCGGCTGGGGAAATAGCGGCGGCTTCGGCAGGCGGTGGTCAGCTCTCGCGTTCGACGACGGCGATAGCCTGAAATGCCACGGGCAGCAGGGATCCACCTGCGGTCTTCGTCGTCCAGGAGATGGCGTTGGCAAGGGTGGAGGAAGCGGCGTGTTCGGCGTCGGGCGAGTCGACGGGCAGAACAAATTCTTCCACGCTGCCGTCATCGGTGGGATTGAACCGGCGAATGGTGACGTTGTACTTTTTCAGTTGCATCGATTGCTCCTTCTAAGATCGTGGTGTGATGAGACGCCGCGTTGCCGACCTGCCAGATTGACCCACGCTTGCGGTGCGGGCAGCGTTACGCGTGGCGGACGGCGTCGCATGGAATGAGGAGATTCCAACATGATTCAGGCACTGGGTTATGCCAGCAACCATTCGTTTACCGGGCTGAAGCCGCACAAGTTCGAGAGGGATGAGCCGAAGCCGAACGAGGTCACGATCGACGTGCTGTTCTGCGGTGTATGCCACTCCGACATTCACCAGGTAAAGAACGAGTGGGGCAACACGGTATATCCGTGCATGCCTGGGCATGAAGTTGTCGGGCGCGTGAGTGCCGTAGGCGCGGCCGTGACGCGGCACAAGGTCGGTGACATGGTGGGCGTGGGCTGCATGATCGATAGCTGCCGCCAGTGCGCGCCGTGTCGCGAGGGTGAAGAGAACTATTGCGAAGGACCGAATAGCTGGCTGGCCACGTACAACGGACCCATGGTGCCGGCAAAGAAGTCGCCCGAAAAGACGAACCTCTACGACCGCGACAACACGTTCGGCGGATATAGCAATGTGCTGGTCGCTCCCGAAGACTTTGTGTTGAAGATTCCCGCCGGCATGAAGCCCGAAGTTGCCGCGCCGTTGCTGTGTGCCGGCGTGACAATATACTCTCCCATGAAGCATTGGGGCGTAAAATCCGGCAGCAGCGTGGGCATCGTCGGCTTCGGCGGCCTGGGCGACATTGCCGCCAAGATGGCGATTGCCATGGGAGCATCGGTAACGCTGTTCACCACGACGGAAGAAAAGCTGGCCGAGGCTGCACGCATCGGCGCCAAGGGTGTACTGGAAAAGGACCTGGCGAAGGAAGTCGATCCGACAAATCCGCTGACACGCAGCTTTGACTTCATTCTCAGCACGGTGCCGGAGAAGCACGACCTGAACCCGTTCTTGCCGCTGTTGAAACGCAACGCGACGATGGTGATCTGCGGCGACCTGGGACCGCTGGAGCCGATCAACAACATGCAAACGGCGGGTCATCGCAACGGCGTTGCGGGGTCGCTGATCGGCAGCATTGCAGAAACGCAGGAGGTGCTGAATTTCTGCGCGCAGCATGGCATTGCGCATGACCTGCAGGTCATCGACATCAAGAACATCAACGATGCGTACAAGGAAGTGGAGAAGGGCGAGGTGCGCTTTCGCTACGTGATCGACATGGCGACGCTAAAGGCAGAAGACGCGGAGTAAGCGTCAACGTGGGCAAGGAGAAGGCCACCCAGATTGGGTGGCCTTTTTGTATTTCGATCGGTTTTCGGCCGGGGTAGTTCGCAGATTTCCGCAATCCAGCGGTCATCGTTTCCTGCTCGCATTCGATGCGAAAGTTTATTGCGCAAGGATAAGTTTGAGCGCGCGGCACCGTGAGTTAGCTGGGCCGCAACGCTTCGTAAAGTTGCGCTACGGCGATCTTTTGCTGGTCGTTGGTGGTGAACGTCTTGACCGTGTAAATGCCTTGCGCGGCTTCGTCTTCACCCAGCAGGACGATGCGGCGGGCGATGCGGTCGGCAGCTTCGAAGGATTTTTTCAGGCGGAAGGTGCCGTCGCCGACTTCGACCGTCAAGCCGGCAGAGCGCAGATCTTTCGCGAGGGCGAGGGCGGCGGCATTTTGCGCGGGACTGAGTGGCGCGATGTAGGCGTCGAGCTTCGGGACGGCGGGCTTTTCCGCCGCGGCTTCTTCCAACGCCTGCAGCGTGAGGATGAGGCGGTCTTCGCCGATGGCAAAGCCAATGCCGGGGGCGCGGGGGCCGCCGAGCATTTCGCTGAGGCCGTCGTAGCGGCCGCCGCCCAGCAGCGCATTTTGCGTGCCCAGGCCGAGGTCGACCGTGAACTCGAACGTCGTGCGAGTGTAATAGTCCAGGCCGCGGACGAGGCGCGGGTTGACCGTGTATGGCACGGCGCAGGCATCGAGCGCGGCGAGGACCTGCGCGAAGTGGTCGCGTGAGCTGTCGTCGAGGTAATCCGCGATTTTGGGCAGCGCATCGATCAGGGCCTGATCGGCTTCATCCTTGCTGTCGAGCACGCGCAGCGGGTTGGTTTCGGCGCGGCGCTGGTTGTCGGGGCACATCTGTTCCTTGACCGGAGCCAGTGCCTCGCGCAGGGCCGCGACGTAACGCGGACGATCGGTGGAGGAGCCGACGGAGTTGAGCAGCAGTTTCCAACCGCGGAAATCGTTCGCCTTATCGGCGCGTGGGATGCCGAGTTCATCGAGCAGCGCGGCGAGCATCTGCAGGATTTCCGCATCGCGCAGAGGCGATTCCGCGCCGGAGGATGCAGGCCCGATCACCTCTGCGCCGATCTGGAAAAACTGGCGATAGCGGCCTTTTTGCGGGCGTTCGCGGCGAAACTGCGGGCCGATGTAGTAGAGCTTTTGCAACTGGCCGGTATCGCCCAGCTTGTGCTCGATGTAGGCACGTACGACGCCTGCCGTATTTTCCGGACGCAGGGTGAGGGACTGCGGCTTTTCACTGGCGGCGCGGGCGCGGTCTTCCCACGTGTACATTTCCTTGCTCACGACGTCGGTTTCTTCGCCCACGCCGCGCACAAACAGCTCTGTAGTCTCCAGCACGGGTGTGCGGATTTCGCCGAAGTTGTAGCGGGCGAAGACGTCGCGGGCGGTACGTTCCACGCGGTTCCACAGGGCAGTTTCAGGGGGCAACAGGTCGCGTGTGCCGCGGACGGCTTTGATCGTACTCATTGCCTCAAGTGTAACGGCCAACGCAAGCCTGCCCTGAACCGCAAAGAACACAAGGCATCCTGATCCTGCGGCGTACGGTCTCAGCAGCGGTGTGGACGTTCCCGGGCTCGACAAGACAGCATCCGAAATTGTCCCCAAGAACATGAAAAGGAGTCATTTACGTCATCTAGCAGACAGTCATTCTCGCCGTGGAAGCCTATAGTCAAGCCCGAACAGCAGCAAGCGGCATTTCATTGCACATGATTCCAACGACGTGCAATGGGAGTTTCCCGCCTGAATGAAGGGGAAACGCATCAGCGGATTGAGCAACAGGTTAATTGCGTCACTGTCACCGGCGGTGTGCGCGCAGGTGAAGTCTCGCTGTACCGCAATGCCACTCCCACGCGGGGCTATTTTGTATTCCCCGCATTCCATGCCGGAATGGTGTTACTTTTTGACATCCGGAATGGCATCCATCATCACGGTCATGCGGGATGGCGAGTCTGCCGAGGTGAGCGTACTCGGCAATGAGGGCATGTCCGGCGGTCTGCACCTGCTCGGTCCGGGCCCGGTGCCCACAACGTGCATCATGCAGCTGGATGGCGCAGGCCTGCGTATTTCGATGCATGACGTTCGAAAGCTCTTCGACTCCGCGAACGAGGTTCGCCAACGCGTGCTGGAATCGGTGCAGGAACAGGCAAACGTGGTGGCACAGATTGCCGGGTGCAATCGCCTGCACGAAGCGGAAGAGCGGCTTGCACGGTGGCTTCTGATGGCAAGCGACCGGGTAGGCAGTACCGAACTCAACTTTACCCAGGAGTTTCTGGCGGAGCTGCTGGGGGCGCGCCGTACCACCGTCACCATGGTGGCAGGTACCATGCAGCGCAATGGATTGATCGAGTACAAGCGTGGGCGCGTGAAAATTTTGAATCGCGACAACCTGAAAGCCGCCGCGTGCGAGTGCTACCAAATTACGGCCGACCTGCACAGCCGCATGTACGAGAAGTAGCCGCGGCAAGGCACTCTCCTCTGCGTGTGGGCGGCCTTGCTGCCCTTGGGCTTTCTGCACGCCGCACCGGGCACATCCGCCCTGGACTTCCTGCATCCAAACACGTATGAGCCTGAAAGAGCGGCGTGACATTGCGGCGCTTGCCGCCGAGGGCGGACCGGGTGTGCTGGTCACGCTGGTACGCGCCGCGGGATCGTCCTATCGCCAGCCGGGTGCGCGCATGCTGGCGCTGCAGGATGGCCGGACCGCGGGCACCATCTCCGGCGGCTGCCTGGAAGCGGACCTGTTGCGGCGAGCGCAGTGGCGGGTACGCGAGGGTGCTGCGATTCAGAGTTACGACACCGGCTTCGACGATACGGCAGAAATTCCGTTCGGCCTGGGGTGCGGCGGCCTAGTGGACCTGTTGCTGGAGCGAACCGACAGCCCGGAAGCGATCGCGCTGCAGAATGCGTTGCGCGCCACGCTGGACGGCGACATGCGGCGCGTCGTGACACGCTTGCCGCAGCCGGGCGCGCCGCTCGCGCGTGTCGTGCTGGATGAAGAGGGCGATGTGCTCTTTTGCAGCGAAACGCTGGCTACGGACGAGATCGTGGACTTGCGTGCCGTTGCGCTTGGCCGCTGCGCACCGGGCACCGCGGCAACCCACCTGTTTTTGGAAGAGCTTGAGCCTGCCCAGCGGCTGGTGATCTTGGGTGCCGGCGAGGATGCACGTCCGCTGACCCGCATTGCTGCGGAGATGGGATGGACGATCGTGGTGGCTGACGGACGGCCGCAGCAAGCGAAGCCGGAGCGATTTCCGCAAGCACACCATGTTCTGGTCGTGGACTCGGCAGCGCAGGCCGGCGTAACGGCTGCGGACGCCGTGGTACTGATGACCCATTCTTTTGAGCAGGACCGCCGCCTGTTGACGGAGTTGCTGCCCCTGGCGCCGCGCTACCTCGGCCTGCTGGGCGCACGGCAGCGGTCGGCGCTGCTGCTGCGCGCTGCCGCTGCCGCTGCTGGCCTGCCGTTTGCGGACGCACTGCTGCAAACGCATGCGCCGGTCGGCCTGCACCTGGGCGGCGATGGCCCGGAGAGCATTGCACTTGCTATCACGGCGCAGGTGCAGGCCGTGCTGCAGGGCACCGAAATCGTGCCGCGCCGCATGTCGGTAGACGACGCCGAGGCGCTGGCGCAACACTTCGCCGCGTTGCCTGCAACACAGTGCGCCTGGGAAACAGCACCGCAGGACGACATCGTAACCACCGGCTTGATGCTGAGCTCTGCCCTACCCCTTGCATTCGACCCGGCGATGGCCCAGGAACCCGCCGCATGAAAGAGCCTGCCCCATGAGAGACCCCGCCATCAGTCAACGACGCCTTGCCGCTCTGGTCCTTGCCGCCGGTGCATCTATGCGGCTGGGCCAGTCGAAGCAAATGTTGCGCTATGAGGGTGAACTGCTGGTGGAGCGTGCCGTGCGCGTTGCCTGGGAGGCTGGCGCAGCCGAGGTGTTTGTGGTTCTTGGGGCAAACTATTCTCCCATTCTGGAGGCGCTGTCGCGGATGGAGCCGCGGGTGCGGGTGCTGTTGAACCAGGCATGAGCCGAGGGCATGGGACACTCCCTCGCCCTGGGCGCGGTGGCGGCGGAGCGCGATGGTGCGGACGATCTGCTCGTATTGACCTGCGACCAGATTCACGTGACGCCGGAACACCTGCGCAAACTGGTGCAGGCATCTCGCCGAGACCACGTGGTTGCGTCGGCATATGCGAACCGTCGCGGCGTGCCCGCGCTTTTTCCATGTTTCAGCTTTCGTGCGTTGCAGCAACTGCGCGGTGACCGCGGGGCACGCGATCTGCTGCAGCAGGAAGATGTGCTTGCGGTGCCGCTGCAAGGTGGCGAGGTGGATATCGATACACCGCAAGACCTGCCGGCGCTTGATGAAGATGCGGTACTCACCGCACCAGCGCGCGCGGTATGCTCAAAGCGATGAGCGACTCCCTCCCCAGCACATCGGCCGATTCAGCCATGTACGATCGTGAGCGTGCGTGGGCCCTGCTTACGGCATGGACGACCTCCGCCAGCCTGATGAAACATGCGCTCGCGGTGGAAATCTGCACGGCGGCGTATGGCGCAAAAGAAGCCGCGCGGATAGGCCTGGAGGGCGAGGCGGCGGTCGCGTTTGTGCTGCCCTACCACCTTGCCGGCTTATTGCACGACTTCGATTACGACCGCCATCCTTCACTGGAGGAACACGTTTGGGTGGGCAACAGGGTACTGGTGGAGCAGGGCTGGCCCGAGCCGGTGCGCCACGCGATTCTGGCGCACGCAGACTACACCAACACACCCCGAGACAGTCACCTGGACCGCGCACTGTTTGCCTGCGACGAGCTCAGCGGATTTTTGACGGCCTGTGCCCTGGTCAAGCCATCGAAGAGCATCCACGATGTGGAGGTCGCCGGCGTTCGCAAAAAGATGAAGGATAAAGCGTTTGCGCGAGGCGTTTTGCGCGAGGACATCGTTGCCGGTGCCGAGTTGCTGGGCTTGTCGACGGAGCAACATATCGGCAATTGCCTGCACGCCATGCAGATGGAGGCAAATGCCCTTGGCCTGTCAGGAGTTGCCGTATCGACGTAATGCGGGCATCGAGAGACCGCTCCATGTTTGCAACGCGGTACAAATGACGCCAATTTTTTTAAATCGGTGATGTTCCCGGACAAACGTTCCCTGCCATTTGACATTGAATCGCATCCAAAGGCATGAATGAGTTCTGTAGAAAAGCATGTTGTCGTTGTTGGGTCTGGGCCCGGCGGCCTGGCGAGTGCCATGTTGCTGGCGGCGTCGGGCGTGCAGGTTACCGTGGTGGAGAAGCGCGACCATGTCGGCGGGCGTACGTCGACGTTCGAGCAGGACGGCTTCAAGTTCGACTATGGCCCAACCTTTTTCCTGTATCCGCGGGTGCTGAGCGAAATCTTCGCGGCGGCAGGTTATTCGCTGGACCGCGAAGTGCCGATGAAGCGGCTCGACCCGCAGTACCGGTTGATCTTCGGCACGGGCGGCGAGTTGCTGGCGACCGGCGACCATGCGCGCATGGAACAGGCGATCGCAACGTTGTGCCCTGCGGATGCGAAAAACTTCCAGCACTTTATGCGCGACAATCGCGACAAGCTGCAGAAGTTTCTGCCGTTTTTGGAATCGCCGTTTGAAAGCTGGCGCGACCTGGCCAAGCCGGAAATGCTGAAGCTGCTCCCGATTCTGGCACCGTGGCGCTCGCTGGACGATGAACTGAAGCAGTACTTCAGCGATGAGCGCATCCGGCTCGGGTTTTCGTTTCAATCGAAGTACCTGGGCATGTCGCCGTTCCGCTGCCCCGGACTGTTTTCCATCCTCTCTTTCCTGGAGTATGAGTACGGCGTCTTTCATCCCATCGGCGGTTGCGGCGCGGTTACGCGGGCAATGGCGCGCATCTGCGAAGAGATGGGTGTAGAAATTCTGCGCAACGAAGGCGTGGAAGAGATCTGCTTCAGCGGCCGTAAAGCCACCGGTGTGCGAACGTCGCAGCGGCACATTGCCGCCGACAGTGTGGTGATGAACGCGGAGTTTGCCGAAGCCGCACGCGACCTGATTCCGAAGCACCTGCGGTCGCGATGGACCGATGACAAGATCGCCGGCGCCGACCATAGCTGCAGCACCTTTATGCTGTACCTAGGGATCGACGGCGTGTATGACGAAGCCGCGCACCACACGATTTATCTGGCCAAGGATTACAAGGGCAATCTGTACGATATCGAAAAGGGCCACACGCTGTCGCAGGACCCCTCCATCTATGTGCAGAACGCGTCGGTAACGGACAGCACGCTCGCGCCGAAGGGCATGAGTTCGCTGTATGTGCTAGCTCCCGTGACGCATGCGTGCGGTGGCGTGGACTGGAAGCGTGACGGTGCCGCGTTCCGTGAGCGCGTGCTGGACCAGATGGCGAACCTGGGCATGCCGGACGTGCGCAAACGCATTCGCACCGAGCGCATTCTGACGCCGGCGAACTGGGCGGCGGAGTTTGCGTTGCATAAGGGCAGCACGTTTTCCATGGCGCACTCGTTGCGGCAGATGCTGCACCTACGGCCGCACAACCGGTTTGAAGAAACCGAAGGCGTGTACCTGGCCGGCGGCGGCACGCACCCGGGATCGGGTCTGCCCGTGATCTTTGAATCGGCACGCATCAGCAGCAAGTTGCTGCTCGACGACCTTGGCGTTCAATCCGCGTGGAACTTTACCGGTTCCGCGTTCGACCAATCGCACCTGCAGGACCGCGATCTCGCGGTGCAGTAGCCCTGGCGCACAACCTTCGCAGTACACCACCCAGATCGCGTTTCGGCGCGGAGCACTACCAGGAGTAAAGTCCATGCGCGTTGCAGTTATCGGTTCCGGCCTTGCAGGCCTATCGTCCGCCGCGGTTCTTGCGGCTCGCGGCTACGAGGTCGAGGTATTTGAAAAGAATGCCTGGCTCGGCGGCAAGGCAGCCGTGCTGCAGGAAGACGGCTTTCGCTTCGACATGGGACCGACCATCCTGATTCAACCGTCGACGCTGCGCAAGATCTTTGCCGAAGCGGACCGCAACCTGGACGACTACTTGAAGATGGTGCGTCTGGACCCCTCGTGGCGATGCTTTTTCGATGACGGTACCATCATCGACCTGAAGGACCAGACCGACGACATGGTGCGCGAGCTGAACGCGAAGAAGCCGGGCATGGGCGATAAATATCGCGAGTTCCTCGGCGTGAGCGAACAGCTTCACCGCATCAGCGACAAGTTCTTTTTCTGGAAGCCCATCGGCAGCATGCTGGACACGCTGGAGATGCGCGGCATGTTCGACACCGCCGTGCTGAAGGACGTGATGAAGATGCGGCTGGGCAAGACCGTGTCCGGCGTCATTCGCGAGTACATCAGCGACGACAACACGGCGCAGATGCTCGATCATTTTGTGCAGTACGTGGGCTCGTCGCCCGATGCGTCGCCGGCAATCCTGTGCGCCATCGGCCATATGCAGACGGAACAGGGTATCTGGTATCCGATGGGCGGTACGCGCGCGGTGCCTGAGGCGCTGGTGAAGCTGGGCACGGAACTGGGCGTCAACTACCACACCAACGCGGACGTGGCCAAAATCGATACCCGGCTTGTGGGCGGATTACCGGTCGCCGACGGTATCACGTTCGCCACGGGTGAGCAGTTGAAGTTCGACGCGATCGTTTCGAACGAGGACAGCGTGCGCACCTATCGCGAACTGCTGGAAGGCAGCGATGCGACCGCCAGCTTCGACCGCAAGAGCAACTACGAACCCGCATGCAGCGGCGTGGTGCTGTACCTGGGCCTGAACAAGCGGTATGAGCACCTGGCGCACCACGACTTCGTGTTCAGCCGCGATCCGCATGAGGAGTTCAACGCCATCTACAACCTGGGCATGCCCGCGCCGGACCCGACCTGCTACATTGCTTCGACCAGCGGCACAGAGCCGGAGACCGCACCGCCAGGCGGTGACGCACTGTACATCCTGGTGCACACGCCGTATCTGCGGCCAAACCATGACTGGCGGCAGATGTTCCCCGGCTACCGGCAGGTGATTCTGGATAAGCTGAAGCGCACCGCGGGCATGGAAGACATTGAAGAGCGCATCGTGTTCGAGCGTGCGCTGACGCCGCAGGACATTCACGAGCGCTACCGCGTGCTGAATGGCGCGATCTACGGCCTGAGCAGCCATGGCCGCTTCAACGGTGCGTTCAAACCGTCGAATGTGGTGCGCGGCATCGAGGGCCTGTTTTTGTGCGGCGGCGCGGCACACCCCGGCCCAGGCATGCCGATGGTCATGCAATCCGGATGGATCGCCGCGGACGCGCTGGACCGCCAGTACAAAGCCGGACGAGGCACCGGCGCACGGCGGGGTGCGGATCGTCTGCAATACAAGGGTACGGAAGCTGTGGTTGCTGCGTAGTTCTGCAGGACCGGCTGTATGGCTGCTACCGGTGAAACGCACGAGTGATGCCGCCGACAATCTTCGGCGGCATCACTGTCTAGCGAGGTATACAAGTGCCGGCAGCGAGGCCCAAACACACGTCCTGCAAGTGAGTTCGTTACCCTGAGCTTAAAGAGAGAGAGAGCAGGCCAAGCAGCAACTCATATCTGCCGAAAGCATCTCCCTACACATGCCGTTTTTGATTGAACCGCCGCTGCTGCCCATGCTCGCCAAGCGAATCGATGCCATTCCTGCCGAGGGTGCGTTTCAGTTTGAGCCGAAGTGGGATGGGTTTCGTACCATCGTGTTTCGGGATGGCGACGAGTTGCTGATCCAGAGCCGCGACGGCAAGCCGCTGGATCGTTATTTTCCGGAACTGCGTGCGCCGCTGCTGGCTCAATTGCCCGCGCGATGCGTACTGGACGGCGAGATCGTGATGCCGCGGACCGGCGCGACCGGCACGGCACTCGACTTCGATGCGCTGCAACTGCGGGTGCATCCAGCGGCCAGCCGCGTGAAGATGCTGAGCGAGACGACGCCCGCTTCCGTGGTGTTTTTCGATTGCATCGCCTTGGGCGATCGCGATCTGCGCGAGGTGCCGTTTGCAGAAAGGCGGCGGGAGTTGGAGACGGTGCTGGCCAACGCCGAAGCTCCGCTGCACCTGACACCGGCGACGGAGGATCGCGCCGTTGCGGCCGATTGGTTCAAGCGGTTCGAAGGCGCGGGGCTGGATGGGCTGATCGCCAAGCCGCTGACGGGTATATACACGCCGGACAAGCGCACCCAGTTCAAGGTGAAGCACGAGCGCGACTGCGACTGCGTGGTGGGTGGGTTTCGCTGGCACAAGAACGGCGACGGCACGCTGATCGGTTCCCTGCTCCTGGGATTGTTTGACGATGCAGGAACGCTGCAACACGTGGGCGTATGCGCCAGTTTCACTACGGCAAAGCGGCAGGAACTGATGGGGTTTCTTGCACCGTATCGTGAGAACGCGATCAAGGATCACCCATGGGCGCACTGGTCCGGATCGGACAATCCCGCAAGCGGCGAGGGCCGCATGCCCGGCGCGAAGAGCCGATGGAACAGCACCAAAGACCTGAGCTGGCAACCGCTGCGGCCGGAGCTGGTCGTGGATGTCGCGTATGAGCACATGCAGGGCAACCGGTTCCGGCACCTGGCACACTTTCGCCGGTGGCGCACGGACAAGCCGCCCGCGGCTTGCACATATGCGCAATTGGAGGTTGTGCCGCCGCAGGAGTTGATGGAGCTGTTCGCCGGTAAATGATGCGGCCACTGGCGTCGCTGCCGACGTTTCGGCTGCACCTTCGGCACAACCGTTGAATGTGAGATCGGGCGACGAATTGCTACGCAGGCGAGCCATTGCTCGGCAAAAAGACGGAAAAGACAGTTCCGCTGCGACCCGGCCGCTGACTGCTGCGAACACGCAGAACGGCGAAGTGGCGCACCAGAATTTCGCAAGTAACCCATAGTCCAAGGCCAGTGCCGCCGACACCCTTTGTGGTGAAGAAGGCCTGAAAGATCTTGCCCAGCGTTTCCTGCGACATGCCGTGGCCCGTATCCGCCACGGTAAGGAAGACGCCCTGCCGCCCGGAGGGCACATGCTGCCCTTCGCGGGTGCGCACAAAAAGGGAGCCCTGCAGCGGCGTCGCATCGATGGCGTTACCGATGAGGTTGGCCATCACTTGACGCAGTTCCCCTTCAAAACAGACCACCGGTTTCTGTGTGCGATCGCGCCGTTTCACCAGCACACCCGCCTTGTGGACGCGGCTTTGGAGCATGTTGAGGACACCGCCGATCATCTGCTGCAACGATGCCGGCTGCGGATGCGCCGGCTGGCGGTGAAAGCGTAACGTCTGATTGACGATCTCTGAGACGCGTTGCAGTTCCTGTTCGGCAAGGGAGAGATACTCCCGTATTTCCGGCACGTTCTCGCTGTCTCGGGCCAGGAACAGCAGGTTGGTGACCGATGCCATGGGATTGTTGATTTCATGCGCGATGCTGGTAATGAGCCGTCCGACCGTAGCCACCTTCTCGCTGCGGATGAGATTCTCCTGCGCCTGCTTGCGATCGGTGATGTCCATGTTCATGCCTACTACGCGCACGGGTGTTCCATCCGCACCGAGCACGGGCTGGCCGAAGCCCAGCAGCCAGTGCAGGGACCCGTCGGGCCACCACACGCGGAATTCCGACCGGTATTCGCCGCTGCCGTCGAGCAGGGGACGCATGGAGGCGATGGCTTGCTCCACATCGTCGGCATGCAACATCGACGTAATCTGCGCGATCGTTCTCACCTCGGATGCGGGTCGGCCATAGACCCATTCCGAACCGCCACTCCAGGTCAGCTCGTCCGTCCGCAGATCCCAATCCCATGAGGCGATCTTGCCGGCAACCTGCGACAGGCGCAGGCGTTCTGCCGTTTGCTGCAGGGAAATCTGGTTGGACTGGTTCTTTGCTTCGGCTTCAAGCGTTTGCAGCAGCAGGGATTGACGCTGTTCCAGCAGGGTAACGACTTGGCGGGCAAGTGCCTGCAACGCGGAAATTTGTCGAGGTTCCAGCGCACGAGGTTGCGTGTCGATGACGCACACTGTTCCCAGTACATGGCCCTGGGCGTCAATGATGGGCGCACCGGCGTAAGAGCGGATCTGTGGATCGCCAAGCACCAGCGGATTGTCTTGAAAGCGCGGGTCCTGTTTCGCGTCCGGTACGAGGACCGGCTGCCCACTGACGAGCGTGTGGGCACAAAAGCTGTAGGCACGTGGAGCTTCCTGCGCCGGGATACCGATGGACGCCTTGATCCACTGGCGATCCACATCGATAAAAGAGATTTGCGCGACAGGCGTATCGCACACCATGGCGGCAAGTTCCACGATGTCGTCGAAGCCCTGCTCCGGGATGGAATCGAGGATGCTGAAGCTGTGCAGGGCAGCCAGCCGGTCCCGTTCCCTTTGTTCGAGTTGGTCGGTCATGGGTACGAAGAAGTGTCCCACGAAAACGCCGGCCACGCCACCAACACCTCTTCATGCGGTTTCATGTGGTGGTCGATCTGGGAACTACGCACTGGACTTTCGACGCGGCAACAATCGAGAGGGCAACAGTTTTCCTGAAGGGAAAGCCTGGACAAACCAGGCCGCTTCCCGGTCCGCCCAAAACCTTTCCCGCGAAGTCACGTTACCGGCGAATGCGCAACGCAAGTTGTACCACGCGCGGGTCGGTGGTGGTGGCCGTGATGCTACCGAACGCAGCCGATCCGAACGATCCGCTGGGCTGCGCGAAGGCCGGGGTATTGGTGATGTTGAAGAACTCGGTCCGCAGCTCAGCGTCCCACTTTTCCGCGAAAAGTGTGTGTTTGACGAGGGCGAAATCCAGATCGCGGAAGGCCGGCCCACGCACCGGGTTGCGCGAGGCAGAGCCGAAAGTGAACTGCGGCGCGGTGGCAAAGGCCGCGGTGTTGAAGAACTTTGCCGGGGTGCGCAGCTCAGGCGATACGTTCGGCTTGCCCACAAGGTTCGGCCGCTGCAGCGCAACGCCCAGCGCGCTGTTGTTGTTCGTCGCCTGCGTGACGGTTACAGGCATGCCGCTCTGCATGGTGTAGATCGTATTGGCCGACCAGCCGCCCAGCAGCACGGTGGCGATGCCGTGGCCGCGGAAGTGCGCGAAGGTATACGTCGAGGCGAAGGTGAGCACGTTGGGCATATCGCCGTTGCTGCTGTCGCGTTCCAGCAGCGGGCGGTAGGCGTCGGCCGCGATCAGCGAACTGGTGTTGGGCGACGACAGCACCGTCGACGAAAAGACCGAGGACGCATCGTCGATTAGCTTGGAGTGCGTGTAGCTGAACAGCAGATACAGGCCATGCGACACGCGCTGCTCCACCTTGGCCTCGATGGCGTTGTAGTTCGTCTGGCCGGTGTTGTTGCGGTAAGCCGCGACGTTCTGGAAGCGTGGAAACGGCTTGAGCAGTTGCGCGTTCGTGATGGTCTTGCGGCCCAGCGGGCTGGAGACCGGAAGGATGCCGTAGTACGGATTGGCTACGCTGTTCAGCAGCGTGGAGCCGGGCTGCAGGCCGCCGGCGATCTGGCCGGCGGTGAGCTGGTTGAGGTTGCGGTCGGGAATGCCGACATGCACGATGTGCGAACCGACGTACGCCACGTCGAAGCTGAGATTCGCCGTGACCTGGCGCTGGAACGCCAGGTTCCACTGCTGGCTGTAGCCGGAGCCGGAGCCGCGGTTTGCGGTGTACACACTTTGGCCGAGACCGGCGTTGGGCGTCAGGCTGATGGGCGTGACGCTGGGGCCGCTGCGGAGCGCGAAGGCGGCGTTCACGTTGTCGAGCGTGGGCTGCTGCACGTTCTGGATGAACGGATACTGCGGCGTGGTGAAGGGCGTGGTGATGCCGCTCTGATCGATGAAGACGATGCCGTAACCCGCGCGGAGGACGCTCTTGCGATCGGCCGAGTAGGCCAGGCCGAAACGCGGTGCGACGTTGTCATAGTGCAGTTCGCGCGCGCTGCGGCTGTTGCCGTTCACACCCAGGTAGTCGAGCACCTGCGTGGTGGTGTTGAAGATGGAGCCCTGGTTGTGCGTCTCTGTGCTGGGCAGGTGCAGCGACCAGCGCAGGCCGATGTTGAGGGTCAGGTTCTGCGAGGCGCGCCAGTCGTCTTGGCCGAAGATTTCGTACATGTAGTCGCGGGGACGAATGGTGCGCTGTTGCAGGTCGATGGAGAAGGTATCGACCTGGCCGAGCAGAAAGCTGGCAAAGCTGTTGCCGCCGCTGTTCGCCGTGCTGGTACCGGTGGCCGCCTGTGTGTCCGTACCGGTGACGGTAAAAGCGAAGGAACCCGTGGGATTCGGCGGCGAGATGGCGTTCAGCTCGTAGCGCCGCGCGTCCACGCCGACCTTGATGCTGTGCGCGCCGCGGGTGTAG
>CBAAAH010000017.1:0-16994 GCA_964658865.1 uncultured Granulicella sp. | reverse complement strand
CGCGTTGCGTGGCAGATTTACAGTCTGCTGCCATTAACCACTCGGCCACCTGTGCCCATTGTTGCCTGCCGCTTCCCACAGTGTTCAGGATCTGGAGCTGACGAAGGGATTTGAACCCCCGACCCTCTGATTACAAATCAGATGCTCTACCAGCTGAGCTACGCCAGCCCGAATAAAGCAGGCTCAAACGCCAGCCCAAACACTACGTTCTACAGCAAACAACGCTGCCGTTGGAGCGCAGCGCCGTCTTCGACTGTAGCACAGCCTACAGCCAAAAAGCGATCATGCAACTCCTACGCGCCAAACACATTGCGTGCGAGAAATTCATTTCGGAATTTCCCCTGCGGGTCCATCTGTTGTGCCAGGGCACGGAATTGCCCCGAGCGCTCATACCGCGCTTCCAGCACAGCCTGATCCATGATGAAAATCTTGCCCCAGTGCGGCCGGGCGACAAGCGGCGCCAGCTTTGCCTCAATCACCGGCAGAATTCCTCGCACCACTGTCTCCTCCGGCTTCCACGTAAAGTGGATCGCCAGCGAATCCCGCCGGTATGCCATGCTCATCGGCAGGTCGTCGGCCTTGATCGCACGCAGCTCGCTAATGAACAGGTGCGGCGTAATCCGGTCGCGCAGCGTCTCGACCGCGCGGATCGCCTCGTACGCATGTTCGCGCGGCACAAAGTATTCCGTCTGCAGTTCTTCGCCGCTGCTCGGCGTGAACTCCATCTTGAAGTGCGGCAGCCTCGTGTACCACGGCCCAACGCTGCCCATCTGCTCCGTCGTATTTTCACTCGGCATTTGCAGCAGCGGATGCATCTTCTTCGTCTGCAGCGTCGCGCCGTAAAACTCTCTCGGCAACTTGTCGTAGGGCACTGCCTGCTCGCCCGGCTGCATCTTGCGCTTCAGCCACACCTGCGTTGCCTTGCCACCCTGCCAATCGGTAAACAGGCTTACGCTATACGCCGCGCCCATAATGGCTTCCAGATGGTGCTCCAGTTGGTCGAACGGCAGGTTCAGGTACACCGTCTGCGCCACGTCGAACCGCGGCACCACGTCCAGCGTTACCGCCGTCACCACCCAGCGCGCCCAGGTGCACGACCGCCGTCTTGAACATCTCGCCATCCTTGTCGCGCGACAGGGGAACGACCGATCCATCGGCCTTCACGATCTCCAGCGCACGCACCTGCGTCGAAAGATTCTGGTTGCCCGCACCTGAGCCTTGCGTCGCCGTCGCAATGGTTCCACCAACGGAAATGTGCGGCAACGACGCCAGGTTGTGCAGCGCGAACCCTGCCTTGTCCAGCGTCGGCGCAAGCTCGCCATAGGCAATGCCCGCGCCCACCGTCACCGTCTTCGCCGCAGCATCAACCTGGATCGACTTCACCCCACGCATGCTGATCTGCGCATGCCTGCTGTCGGCCACGTTGTTGAACGAGTGGCGCGATCCCAACCCCTTCAGCTTCGCGTTCGCCTGCACGATCGCCCGCACGTCCTCCAGCGTCGTCGGCGCGTAGACCCTGTCCGTGCTGAAGTGAACGTTCTTCGACCAGTTCGTGCGCGGTATCGGTGCGTGATCGTTTCGTGCTGCAGTGTTCGAAACGACGCCCTGTCCCATGGCGATGCGTGACAGCACGTTGTCCGCCACCAGTGAAACAGAGGCAGACAATAGCGTCCGGCGATTGATACGGCCCAGATTCATGCCCACAGTTATACGCCGCAAGCCGAACACCTGGTTGCGTGGCCACCATCACGGGCGAACTCGCAATTATGCAATTGTTCTTCGTTTCCTCACACCCTGTTCAGAATCGGGGCGGCACACTGGCCATGTCTTCCGATCAACATCGTTCTCCAACGACGCACGCACCGTTCAAACCCCGGCAACCGCAGGAGTGAACCATGCAGCCGAAGTCAGACGTGACCTACGAATGGAAGCAGGACCAGTCGCCGACGCACCACTACACCACGGGCGTCTCTCTGCACAGCCATACCAGTCTCTCCATTGAAAGCCTCACCTTTATCCACGGCATGTTTTTGAAGTATTCGGTGCTGCGCTCGATCTTTAACCGGTACGAGCGCATCAGCAAAGAAAAATATGGCGTCACGCTGGACTTTGTCGCCGCGCACTGGTGCCCGCCACTGGTGCCGAGAATGGCCTTCGATCTCGAATCACGGCAAATCCGCAGCCTCGGCCTCACGCCGCTCGTCTCCATCACCGACCACGACGACATCCAGGCACCGCTGCTGCTACGCACCATGCCGTCCTCGCGCCACATTCCCGTCTCGCTGGAATGGACCGCGCCCTTTGGCAAGACCGCTTTCCACCTCGGCATCCACAACCTGCCCAGTGCCGCCGCGCAGCATTGGATGAACCGTTTTGCCGCTTTCACCGCGGCCCCTAACGACGCGACGCTCCATCGCATATTGCAGGAGCTTGATGCCGATCCGCGTATCCTTGTCGTGCTCAACCATCCGCTGTGGGACTTATACGATATCGGCCACGCGGCGCATCAGGCGGAGTTACACCGCTTCTTACTGGCCAACAATCCATTCATCCACGCGCTGGAACTCAATGCCCTGCGTCACGCACGTGAAAACCAGCTCGTTTCCCAGTTAGCCGCAATCTGGTCGCAGTTACTCGTCAGCGGCGGCGACCGCCATGGCCTTGAACCCAACGCCAACATCAACCTGACGAACGCTACCACCTTTCAGCAATTTGTCGACGAAATCCGCATCGAGCGCCGCAGTCACGTTCACTTTCTGCAGCAGTACAGCAATCTGTGGGAGCAGCGCATCATGAACTCCACTGTCGACGCCGTCGTCAACCATCCACACTTCAGCCCTGGCTGGCAGCGCTGGGACGAGCGCGCTTTTCATCCCGACAAAGACGGCGTCATGCGCCCACTCGCCGAGTTGTGGCCACGGGGGCACGCTCCACGCCTTTTGCAATGCGCCGTCGGCATCGTCCGCCTTACCCGCTATCGCACCGTCTCCGCCGCTATCCGCCTGGGCCTGCCGCGCGCCCAGTCCGAACTTCCTGAATCTGCCGGCTAAAGCGCGGAGCAGAAGCAATCGTCAGGGCACAGCGAAGGCTGTGCTCTGACGATTTGCAGCTTAAGCCACCGAAGTTTTTATCCGGCGGCTATGAACCACGGCCTTCTACATTCACCGCCCCTGTTCGTTCTCGATGAATGGATTGAATCGCTACCCCTCCATCTGCTCCCGAATATCCAGATGCTCGCGTGTAAAAGGCCGTTCCAGAAAAGTCGTCCAAAGATAATTCACCGAGTACTTCCACGCCATCGTGAAGATGCCTTCCTTTTTCAGGCGCCGTGCGGAGGACAGCATTTTTAAGTCGAACGTAAATCGAACTTCGCCAATCTCGTTCAATCGCCGCGCGATGTCCGTATCTTCGCCATAGAACGAAATGGCTAAGTTGAAGCCACCGATGCGCTGCAAACCCTCGCGCGCCACCACAAAGTTACCGCCCTGCACCATCGATCCCACGCGCAGCACATAGCGGTTTAAGACGTAAGTCGTCCACGCCAGAAAATAGAACACGCGCACACACATCGATTGTCGCGGCGACAGGTCGTAGTACACCAGCGGTCCACTTACCGCCAGCAGCGCCGGGGTTCGGGCAAACGTTTGCAATACCTGTGCAACCCAGCCTTCCGGCAGCCGGCTGTCCGCATCCACGTTCGCAATCAGCTCGCCGGTGCACGCGTCGAAACCTGCCTGCCGCGCGTGAGTCAACCCCTTGCGCGGCTCATCCACCAGTCGCACCTCGGGAAAGCTCAGGGCAATCTCACGCGTGCGGTCGTAGCTCGCGTTATTCACGACCACGATCTCGGTTGCCACGCCGCAGTCACGCGTCTGCTTCAAAATTGATTGGAGACATGCAGGCAGGTACGCCTCTTCGTTGTACGCCGGAACCACGAAGCTGAGTCGCATGGCGCAAGGCTAGGTTCGCAATGTTGCCGCGCGTTGAATACAGTGTGGCGATACCAATAATCCATCGTGCGTCACAACGCGTACACTCTTTGCAACCCGGCTTCGTTCAAAACGCCAGGGTAGTTTGCGCTGCCCGATGGAGAGTTCCCTTTGGTTTTCCGCCGATCCGCCTTTGCCTGCTGCCTCATGCCATGCTTTGCTGCCTGCGCCTGCGCGCAAACCACGGAACAGCAGGATGGTCCGCTGCCCACGGTCAATCGTGTGCCCGCTGCAGCGCCCGACGCGGTGCGGCCGCAGCCGGTCAAAACGCCGATCCGCGATCTGAATAACGATGCCATCGTCCGCATGTCCAAAGCGGACGTCGGCGACAGCATCATCCTGCAGACCATCCGCACGCAGCCCGGCACGTACGCCACGGCTCCGGACGACCTCATCGCGCTGAAGAACGCCGGTGTCTCGCAGCCCGTGATCAGCGCCATGCTCGCGCGCAACAGCGGCATGGCGCAGCACCCCGACCCAGCGCCGGTCGAGGTCGCGCCGCTGTCGCCCGACGTCGACGACCCCGGCGTCTACTTTAAGAACAAGCAGGGCCAGTGGGAGCCCGTCTCGCCCGAGTTGGTCAAGTACCGCGACGGCGGCGCGCTTAAAAGTGTGTTCACCAACAACATCGTCAAAAAGGATAAAAACGGCACCGTCTCCGGCCCGAAATCCACGCTTAGCGTGCAGCCCGGCACGGAGATGATGATTCTCGCACCGCGCCAGGCAGACCCGGTCGAGTACCTCATCCTGCGCTTCCGCCCGCACAGCGACCGCCGCGAGTTCCGCGTCGAAACCGGCAACGTCTTCCACGGCGAGTCCGGCACGGACCGCGACCAGATCTCCATTCCCATCCGCAAAATCAGTTCGCGCATCTTCGCCTTCACCGTTCCGGCCGACCTGCAGAAGGGGGAGTACGGCGTCCTTCCACCCGGCAGCGCCAGCACCCCGGGCATCAGCTTTGCCGGCAAAATTTACACCTTCTCCATCACGGAATAGAGATCCCCCATGAAAGCGTCCGGATCTTCTCCGTGGAAGAAGCATGTATCCGGGTGCGGTGTCCGGCAGGTTCCCGGGGTTCGTTCAGCACTGGGCGCTCATCTTGCTTTGGAAATCCGCTATGCTAACCACCAGACGATGCCGAGACTCTCCCGCCGCACGCTCTACTCGCTTCTTGCCGCCTCCGCGCTCGTCGTCGCTCTTGGCGTACTGGTCTTCCTGCGCTTCCACGCCCCGCCAGAAGTCGCACGCCTGCTGCCGGAATCCGACGCCATCGTCTACCTGAACCTCAAGCCCATCCGCACGGCAACGCATTTCGACGCAAATCCCGTCGCACCCGCACCCGACTACGCCCGCTTCCTGGAATCGACCGGCTTCCGCTGGGAGCGCGACCTAGATCGCATCGCCGTCGCCCTGCACCGCATGCCCGATCCCAAGGGGCCCAACGGCCCGGTTGCCTACACCGCCGTCGCCGAGGGCCGCTTCGATGCGCCCCGCCTTGCCGCCTGGCTGCGGTCCAACAGCACCGCACAGGAAACCTACGCCGGCCACACCATCTACACCGTTCCCGCGCAGGAAGGCCGCGTGCTGCGGGTCGTGCCGCTCGGCTTTGACCTGCTTGCCGCGTCCAACACGCCCACCACCGAGCAGATTCACTCCGTGCTCGACCGCCATACCGCCGGCGCATCGCCGTTCAGCGGCTCCTCGGTTCTTGCGACGCACTATCGCGACGTGCCCTATTTTGCGCTCGCCTGGGGCATCGGCCACATCGGTTTGCCGTTCAGTGAGAACGGCCACGTGCAGGTCTTTGGGATCCAGCTTCCGTTGGCGGAAGACACGGACTTTATCGCCTCGCTCACCTATCGCGGCAGCATCCATCTACGCGTAGACGAGCTGACCCCGAGCACGGAAGACGCGGCGAAAACCACCACGAACCTGACCACCATCGTGAACCTGCTGCGCGGATTTCTGCCCCAGGGCGGCACCACCAACGATCAGGCGCTGCACCAGGTGGTCGACTCCGTTGTGGTCGCACAGCATGAGACACGCGTCGAACTGACGGGAACCATCCCGACCGAATTACTGCACGCAACAAGCTCCTCAAAATAGCTGGGGGATTCGGCGACGCACTGAGCCGCAGACCGCATCTTATTGCGCATGCGATTTCCCCATCGTGCCACCCTGCTTGCGCTCAGCCTGGCCCCACTTGGTCATTTCCCGTTGAGCCTGTCCGCTCAAACGCCCGTGCTCACCGGCCAGTCTGCGTTTGAAGATGCAATGCAGCAGAAGCCCGGCAACAAAATCAAGATCACGACGGCCGACCTGCCCGCGCCCGCGCCGGAGCAGTCCGTCGACAACGGCCCACACCTGGTGGCACGGCCCGCGGGTGCCATCCCCACCGCACCCGCCGGGTACAAGGTTGAGCTTTACGCCGAGGGTGGATTCACGGAGCCGCGCCTCATCCGCACCGCGCCCAATGGCGACCTGTTTCTGGCCGACTCGCACGGTGACAAAATCTGGGTGCTTCGCGGCGTTGGCCCGGACGGCAAGGCACAGCAGCGCGAGGTGTATGCCGACATCACTAGCTTCGCTTCGGAAAACGGCAAGGCGCTTCCCTTCGGCATCGCGTTCTACCCCGCCGTAAACCCAAAGTGGGTTTATGTGGCGAACACGGTCAACATCGTTCGCTACCCGTATAAGTCCGGCGACCTGCACGCCAGCGGCGCGGCCGAAGTCGTAGTGAAGGAGCTTCCCGGCTTCGCGCAGCTTCGCGGCGGCGGCCACTGGACGCGCGACGTCGTCTTCTCCAAAGACGGCACGCGCATGTTCGTCTCCGTCGGCTCCCGGTCCAACGTAGACGACTCCGACAACAATCCGACCGAATTCCACCGTGCCGACGTGCTGGAATACACGCCCGAAGGCAAGTTCGTGAAGATCTACGCCAGCGGCATCCGCAACTGTGTGGGCGAAGCGATCAACCCCATCACCGGGCAACTGTGGTGCAGCACCAATGAGCGCGATCTGCTGGGCAATCATCTGGTTCCGGACTACATCACCCACGTGCAGGAAGATGGGTTCTACGGCTGGCCCTGGTTTTACATGGGCGGCAAGCAGGACCCGCGTCACGCCGGCAAGCACCCCGAACTGCAGGCCAGGGTCATTACGCCCGACGTGCTGATGCAGCCCCACATGGCGTCGCTGGAGATGGTCTTCTACCCGCAAACCCAAACGGGTGCCGAGGCTTTTCCGTCTTCAGTAAACGGCGACATTTTCGCCGCGGAACACGGATCCTGGAACCGCAGAAGCCGCGCCGGTTATGAAGTCGTGCACGCGTATCTGAAGAACGGCCAGGCTACCGGCGTGTACGAAGACTTCCTGACCGGCTTTGTTACGCCGCAAGGCGAGGTCTGGGGCAGGCCTGTCGGCGTGACCGTCGCAAAGGATGGTGCACTCATCGTGGTGGAAGACGGCGCAAAAACGGTGTGGCGCGTAACTTGGACCGGCGGTCGCCAAACCGCGCAGAAGTAGCTTCCCACGACTACTTACAATCATAAATTGCAGCACAGGCAAACTTCTAAAAGGCTTTAGCCGCCGAGATAGAACTAAGCCGCGATCGATGCGGCTTCAGCCGCCGAGATTAGTTTCTCGGCGGCTGAAGTTTCTTGCATCGGTCGTGTTGGAGTCTGCGGCTAAACCCTGAAACCTGTATAAATGGGGCACCGCATTCGATAACCATGGGTAGGTGGCGATGCAAATCTCCGGCCGCTCTCACGCGGGCCAACGGGCTACACCATGCGATCATGGGAGCACCGTGACGACAGCCCCTTCCAGCGCACCGAAACGCCCGTGGCTCGCCGTTTGCGCCGCCCTGCTCGCATGCTTGGGCGCGGTCTTCCTGCTGCCCTATTTCGTTCCGGTACGGCCCAGCTCATCGATCAGCGCGATGGCGGGCTTCAGCAATACCGCGGCGCTTATCCTGCTACCGCTGTGCGCCGCTGCGTTCGGCTGGTACCTACGCGGATTCGACCTCACGTTTTCTCTGCCGGCACGCACACTTGCGGACCGCCGGTCCCGCCTGCTGCTGACGCTGGTTTGCCTGGCAATCGCGGTTGTTTGCACGTTGCTATGGCTGGCGCAGCGCGGCAAAGGCGGTGCCGGCGAGCTCACCTTTTTCGGTCCTCTTTATGAGAACTTTCGTCTGGGCCAGCGCTTCTACCGCGACCTCGATTTCCCTTACGGCCCGCTGCTGGCGTACAGCCCCGTCATCGCGGCAAAGCTCTCCGGCCTGTCGCTGTTCGACGGCTATCACCTGGCCTGGCTGCTGCAATCGGTGCTGGGCGTCTATCTCATCTTTCAAACGGTAAGCCTGCTGGGCGTCGCCACCACGCCACGCGCCCGCGTACTGTTTCTGCTGCTGGCCGTCTTTTTTTACGTGCAGCTTTACAGTGAAGGCATCCAGTACACGCCGGTGCGCTTCTTTCTTGCACCGCTGCTGGCGCTATGCGTAGACCGGCTCTACCGACGGGGCGTGCCGCCGTGGAAAGTTTTCCTGCTTGCCGCCGTGGGGAACGCCGTCATCCTGTTTTACTCGCCGGAGCACGGCATCCAGTTCTTTGTCGGCACGCTGATCTTTTTCGTCCTCTGTGTTGGCCGTGCATGTCGTCCGGGAACATGGCCGGCGCTGGCGCTGTTTGCCGGAATCTTTGCCGTAGCGATCGCGATTGCCGCCAGCATGGGCGTGCTCGGCTTCTTCTTTCACAGCAGCGGAGGCGCACTGAACCTGCCGCTGCTGCTGGGGCCACCCACGCTTGCGGCAGTGTTCTTCGTGCTTGCGGCCGGTGTGACGGTTGCTGCTGCACAGGCGCAGCACTGGCTCAACCACCCGTGGGTGTACCTGATCGCGCTTTCGACGGTCACGCTGCTCGTGGCGCTTAGCCGCTGCGACCCGGGACATCTCTTCGTGAACCTGCTCGGCGCGTTCCTCGCGGTCTTCGCCGTTCTTTCCGCAAGGCGCGGATGGTTTGCCGCGGTTTGCGTCGCGTTCTGCTGCATCGTCGGGCGCGATGTGCGCATTACGACGACCAAGGTGCTGCCGTCCGTTGCGCGCGACGGCCTGCGCCAGGCCGTGACGGAACCCACACCGCTGCACAGTCTGGCACGGCGTTACCAGGCCTACCTGGTACGCCGCAACGGGCTAGCCGGGGCAGCCGCCATGCAGCGCGAACACCAGCTCACCGCGGCCGTGCAGCCCGGCACACCGCTACCCGCCGGAACGGAATTCTTCGCTCCCTTCGGCGCACCCTATACCCTGCCGCGGCCCGCCGGCGACCCACACATCTTCACCGGCTCATACCCCGGCGCCACCATCTACGCCACGTACGCCGAGGCGGAAAAAAAGCATGCGCTCAGCAGCCGTCCCGATCGCCTGGCTCTGCTGCCGAATGGATTCGAGCGACAGTGCACAATCAACAGCACCGAAATCGCCGGCATTCGCGCGAATCTCGGATGGATCTTTCAAACACCGCTGGTTCCCCGGCTGCACAGCACGGGATCGCCGTGGCAACCGTTCTGCACCTGGGTCGCGCGGCACTACACCGTGACGGACTATGCCTCACCGCTGCCGAACATGCGCGTCTACCGGCAAACCGCCCCATAAACACGAACGCCCCTCAGGAAATCGCAGGGACGTTCGGTCGTGGGCAACTATGCCGTTTCCGGCATTCCCGCCGACAGCGTGAACTGCACGCTCTGCGAGCCCAGGATCGGGTGTTCCGCGTGCAGCGTCACCGTCCCCGCGGTATCCTTCGCGCGCACCCACACCGCGCCCGTGCCGCCGATGAGGCCGAACGGATTGTCGCCGATCAGCTCCGCCGGACCATCCAATTTGAACGTGATGGCGTCCGCCGCGAACGGTCGAACGTTGCCGAACTCGTCGTTCACCCGCAGCACCACGCGTGTCGTGTCGGCCCCGTCCGCAACCAGCGCCGTGTCGTCCGGTACCAGCACGAATTTCGCGTCGATTCCACTGCCCGACCACGAGCGCTCGATCACCTTTTTGCCGCCGACAAAGCCTTCGACGTGCAGGTCGCCCCAAACGTCGATGCTCGTCTTTACTGGGAAATCGAACGGCGCGTATTTGAGGTTCGCATAGGTTTTCCGGTCCGGCCCACCCTCACCGATGACGATGGTTTTGCCATTCTTGTCGTTCATGGTCAGCCGCAGCGTATCGCAGTTGCTGCACAGGTACACCGACGTGATGCCGACCGACTCGTCATTACGCGCCCAGTGGTGGCCCATCTCCAGCACCGGCTGCTCGTCCGGGTCGCATAGGGATTTATAAAACCCCGCCACCGGCTTGGGCGTGCGCCACATGTCCGCGACGCCGTGGTAGCAGATGTGGTCGCCCGAACCGAAGCCGTAGTGCGTGTTGTAGTCGAAGGCGCACCAACCGATGCCGCCGGCGTACTGCGGGTTCGACGCGAGTTGGTCGTGGATGCGCGCGTGCCGGTGCGTGTGCTCCTTCAGCCGCTCCAGCGCGTCGATCGTCTTGGCTGGAAAGGTGTGGCCGACGAACTCCGTGTTCAGGTACCGCTTGTGATTCGGCGGCAGCATCGGCCAGCCAAAGTCGTTCATCGTGAACACGTCTTCCAGAAACTCCGAGTTGTACAGATAGCGGATGCCGCCGGTCTGCCGCGACGCATCCAGGCCGTGCGCCAGCGCGTTGGTGCGGGTGTAGAAGTCGTGGTTATCCTGCGACTCGTTGATGCGCACGCCCCACAGGATCACGCTGGGGTGGTTCCAGTCGCGGCGAATCATGCGGCGCACATTGTCGACCGCGATGTCCTGCCACGGCTTGGGGCCGACGTGCTGCCAGCCGGGAATCTCCTCCAACACAAGCAGGCCGATCTCGTCGCATGCGTCCAGAAAGTGGCGCGACTGCGGATAGTGCGACGTGCGCACGATGTTGCAGTGGTAGTCGTTGCGCAGGATAAGAGCGTCCTGCCGCTGCACGCGCGCCGGCATTGCCTGGCCCACCCACGGAAACGTCTGGTGTCGGTCGAGCCCGCGCAGCTTCACGATCTTGCCGTTCAGGCTGAAGCCCTGCTCGGTAAAGTTCGCCTCCCGGAAGCCGATGCGCCGGGTCTCTTCATCGATGACATGCGCGCCCTCCATGAGCTGCACGCGCACGCGATACAGCTTCGGTTTGCGCAGTTCCCATCGCTCGATTCTGCCCAGTTTGGTCAGCGTCACGGTCGACTGCGGCGCGTCGGCGGCGGTTAGCGGTTGCCAGCCGATCGCCTGCCCCGCGTCGACGTTGGGGAAGTTCTTCAAGACCGGCAGCGTCGCCGTTCCGGTCGCGCTGGCGATCACGCGGTCGCCGTCCAGCAGGTCGACCTTCACCTTCAGCGGGCCGGAAGATTTCGCCGTAGGCGTGCGTTCCAGGAACGTCTGCACCTCCACCGTCGGGTTCGCCGAGAGCACGTTTTTTGGCATGGCGTACACGTTTTCGATTGAGATCTGTGGCACCAGGCGCAGGGACACCTCACGGTAGATACCGCCGAACGTCAGGTAATCCACCTCGTCACCGAACGGCGGAATGTCCTCGCGCTCGGTGCTGTCGACTTCCACGGCAAGTACGTTGGGGCCGCCGCCATAGTCCAGTGCGTCGGTCAGGTCGAACGAAAACGGCGTGTAGCCTCCCTTGTAGCTGCCGATGAGCTTGCCGTTCAGGTATACGGTCGTCGCCAGCATTACGCCTTCGAAATCCAGAAAGATGCGCTTGCCCTTCGCGTCCGCAGGCAGCTTGAGCGGGCGGCGATAGATCGATATGAACTGAAACGCCTTTTCATTGAAGCCATGCCATGGTAGGCGGACGTTCGTGTGCGGTACGCACACCGTAGCAAATCCGGAGTCGTCGAAACCGGTGGCGCGTGCATCGGCCGTGGCGGTATCGCGGTACTTCCATCCACGGTTAATCGGCAGGATCTGGCGGCCGGCGGCAGGCGCGGGCTGGGCAAGCAGCGACGTCGCCAGTTCGGGCGCAAGTGTGGCAGCGGCGGCAAGGGCGGAAGAGTTCTGCAGAAAGCGACGGCGATCAAGACGGGTCGGCATAGGGCGCAGTATACCCGCGCCGCATGGAACCGTGCGACAACGTTCCGCAACAAAAGGAAAGTTCCGCCGCCACGGGTCTTTCCACACGCCTAAACCGCTCTATCGCGCGGCGAACAACGGTGCCGACTCATTCGCGGTGTTCTGCAGGTATTTGTGCGGATTGACGGCGACGTCGCGAATGCGCACCTCGTAGTGCACGTGCATGCCCGTCGTGCGACCACTGTTGCCCACGTAACCGATGACCTCTCCACGCACGACCTGCTGGCCGACCGAGCAGTGCAGCCCCGACATATGGCCGTAAATCGTACGAATGCCGTTGCCGTGGTTAACCACAACCTCAGTACCGTAGCCGTTTCCAATGCCGGCCATCTCCACCACGCCAGGTGCCGTCACGTGAATGGGCGTCCCGCGCGGTGCGGAAATGTCGAGCCCCTTGTGGAACTCACCCTCGCCCGCGCCCAGAATCGGATCTTCGCGCTGACCGAACGGCGACGAGATCGGTCCGACGACCGGCCACAGCGTCGGCACGTTGGGACCGCTCGCCAGGCCACCACCCGGAGCAAGGCTGCCGAAAGCGTCCAGCGGCGACGGCGCGAATGAACTTGCGATGGCACGCGACGCATCGCCACTCATGGCCGAGTTGCGCAACGCGTAGAAGGTGTCGAGGCTCTTGTAATAGTTCGGCGTTGTGAGTGTGCCGTCCGCGGAACCGGGAGCGATGGCATTGCTGGCGACGACGGTGCCGCTGCTCTTCGCCGCCTTACGACCGTGGAACAAATGCTGCGCAGGGACCGCCAGTTTCGTCGCGGTAAACCCGTACAGCGCCGACACTTCACTGGCAAGCGCACCCAGCGACGCCGCCTGCACTTCCTTTTCCTTCTCGCGTGATTCCAGCCGGGCGTAGTCCTTGCGCAGTTGCTCGCGCTCTTGCCTAAGCTGGTTAAACTTTTCTGTTTTGAGCAACATGCGCGAATACGAACCGGCCAAACCGGCAACCGTCACCATCCCAATCACGGCAGCAGCGACGAACAGGTATACGAAGTGGATCGGCACCGGAACCTTGCTCAAAGAGCCGTCCGTCTCGCGCGCAACCAGTACCACGTAGAGAGATTTCTTCAAAGCCAGGGGATCCTTTACCAGTGGTCGCAGCGGCGTGTGCCGTTCTGACACAGCCTCTCCAGTGTACCCAGCCATTTGGGACAGAGCAATGGCAAAAGCCGATGCGCATTTGCCCGGCGACGGTTCCAAGAAATCGGGCACCGTATGCTGAGACGGTGGGCAGGAACGACAGCGGCGAACTTGGGCTGATTCGCGCTTTACGGCAGCGAGCACAGCGGTCGATAACCGGGCTGCGCGTGGGCATCGGCGACGACTGCGCCGTGCTGCGCGTGCCGGCTGGACACGAGGTCGTGGTCACGACGGATTTCTCACTGGAGGGCCGGCATTTCCGCCGGGACTGGCATACCGCGCAATCCGTCGGGCACCGTTGCCTGGCACGCGGCCTGAGCGATATCGCCGCCATGGGCGCTACACCACGCGGTGCATTTCTCTCGCTGGCGCTGCCGTCGGCGCTGCGGTCCACGACAGCGGGGCGACGATGGGTCGAAGATTTTTTTACCGGCCTGCTGCGCCTTGCCGATGCCACGGGCACACCGCTGAGCGGCGGCGACACGGCAGCCGCGCCGGGCGACGCGGTACTTGCGGACATCGTTCTGGTGGGGTCCGCGCCACGCCGCCGCGCGCTGCTGCGAAGCGGTGCGCGCGCCGGGGAGGTGCTGTATGTGACGGGCGCGCTGGGCGGTTCCGCCGCCGAACTGGCCGCGCTTGCCGCCGCTCCACGACGTTTCCGCCGCGCCGCGGACGATGGACCGCACCCTCACCTATTTCCCGCACCACGGCTTGCGGTGGGCAAGGCACTGCTGCAGCGCGGGCTGGCAACGGCAGCAATCGATGTGAGCGACGGTCTTTCCACCGATCTGCGGCACCTGTGCAAAGAATCCGGCGTGGGCGCGATGGTTGAAGCCGATTCTCTGCCGATTCATCCGCTTGCGCAAGGTTCGCTCGAGCAGGCCCTGCATGGCGGCGAGGACTACGAACTGCTATTCACCGCGCGGTCGGGCACCGCCGTTCCGCGCAAAATCGCCGGCGTTCCTCTCACGCGCATCGGCTTGATCGTCGACGCATCGCACGGCATTATGATGCGCACGGCGCAGGGCGACAACCCCTTGCACGCGGCTGGCTGGGAGCATCGACTGTGAGCGCGGGACAGCGGCGCGGTGGCGAACACGTGGAAGCGGCGGGCTGGTCGGCGCGTGTGCTGCCCGGACCACCGCTCATCTCACCCGCACGCAGCTTCGTATTCCCGCAAAACATTGCCGGTGAAGAGGATGCCTTGGCGCGCGGCGCCCTGTGGGTCGAGGTACACGCAGCGGGCGGCAGCTTTCTGGCGCAGTGTGCCCTTGGCTTCGCAACGGCCGGCGTGGCGCACGGGCTCTGGATCGCCGGGGATCGCCTGCTTGCCGTAGCCGGCGGATACGCCTATGCGATCGACCCAAGGATGCCCAGACAAACGGAGTTGCTTCCGCTACGGCCTGTGGCGGACGTTCTCTCCATGGAAACGGTAACCGTGCTGGCGGGATACCATGCCGTTCTGGTCCTAGAACCGGAGCGGCACTGGCTAAGCCCCAGGTTGAGTTGGGAGGGTGTGACGCTGACCGGCTGCGACGGCGAAACGCTGCACGGCCTGGGATGGGACATGACCACCGATGAAGAGGTTTCCTTCGTGCTGAATCTGCGCACGCGGCAGTTGCGGGGCGGAGGCTACCGCGTGAACTAAGCGATAGCCACACCTTACTAGGTCGTGAAAATTTGATGAGGTGCAAGCCGTCTCTTTATAAGGCTACATCGCGGCTTGAGCCACTGCATGCAGCACCTTAAAAATGCATGCCGGGGCGGAACAGGAGGCCCCGGCATGCTAAATGCCCACTGCAGACAGTAAAGCGGAACACAGGACGCACAGCGGTAATGATTTGTAACGCTTAGTCACCTTGACCGAGGTGATGAACTGGAGATAAGACTGTCATCGTCCGCATTCTCAAGAGAGGGTCGGGAGGAGAATTTGGACATTAAGTCCTCCCTTGGCACGGTTGCTTGCCATGATCTTGCCACCATGGAGATGAACGGCGCGTTCGGCGATCGCCAAACCGACGCCGAATCCGCCCGAACTCTCCGATCTTGCCATGTCTACGCGGTAAAAGGGCCGAAAGATGTGTGAGAGATGATCCAGAGGAATTCCCGGTCCTGTATCTCTCACTGAAACTTTCAGACCGCCAGATGGGATCTGAGCAGCCGCTGCCTCATGTTGATCGAAATTGCTCAGTTCAACTTCGATAACACCGCCAGGCGGCGTATAGCGAATCGCGTTCCGTAGAATGTTCTCGATGGCTCGGCTGAGCATCTCTGGCTGCCCAGTCATCAGGCTGGTCGTCAACCTGGAGTCGAACTCGATCCTGCAGCCCCGCGCGCTGGCCTCGAAGTTTGCATTCTCCAGCAACTCCTCAATCAGCGCCTGCATGTTAAAGCTGTCCAGGCGAGGCGTTCGCCTGGTACTTTCCAGAAGCGAGAGCGTGAGCATCTCGCCGATCAGCGCGTTTACTTTTTCGGTTTCTTGCTCCATATGATCGAAAACCGATTGGTCTGCACTGCTGTTTTCGCGGGCAAGTTCGACAGCCATGCGCAAACGGGCAAGTGGCGAACGAAGTTCGTGGGAGATGTCGCGAATAAGCATTTTTTGCGCATCGATCAGTTCCGCGACTCGGTCAGCCATGCTGTTGAAATCGGCCATCAGTGTTCGCACATCGGCGCTGTCGAATTGTCCCCAGCGCGATGGACCTGCGACAGGAAGGCGTGCATCCAAGTCGCCCGCAGTAAAGGTACGGAATGCTTTGGAGAGGGACCGAAGCGGACGCGTCAACAGATACGCAAAAAGAAACGTCACCAGGATAGAGACCGGCAACGCACTCTTAGGGAACGGCGGAAACCAAGGTGGTCGCCCAAATGGCGACCTTAAGACGATGAACCATTTCGCACCTGAGTCCAGCATGACGGGCAGCGCGTGAATCCATTGGCGACCGCTCCTCGTGCCCGCCAACGCGTCCTTACTCATGGCACGTTGGAGGACCTCGCGTTCGCTGTGCGTCAGCGAGCGACCACACAGCGGGATTCCCTGCGCATTCGCGACAATCCACAGTGGATCGGAAAGCGAAGGGGCGGAACAGCCTAAGAATCGATAATCCTGAAGGACCAGATCCAGGGAGTGCTCCGCCAAACTTTTATATATAACCTGCACCTCAGCCGGAGACTGGGGCGTATCTCCCGGAAAGAAGAGGGCGGCTCCCACGAACACGGCGATCGTGGCAAGCCAAAAGGAGAGAAAGAGCTGCAGGAAGAAGGTGCGCATGGACCGCTAGGCCTCTCCGATGCGCGCCACGGGCATGGAGGGGGAGAAGAGGTAACCGCTGCTCCGTATTGCGATGAGTCCGCCAGTGAACAGTGGAAACGCTTCGAGCTTCTTGCGCAGACGTGAGACGTGCATATCGAGACTTCTGTCATAAGCGCGGTGTGGTCGTTGCAGGGCTTCCATGCAAAGCACCTCGCGGTTCAGCACTTCTCCAGGGTGAGCAAGAAACACGCGTAAGAGGAGATACTCCACATCTGTCAGATCGATCAGGCGGTCATGAAACGTCACCTGACGGCGTGAAGGATCAATGGCAAAACCCGGAGTCGCTTCTCCGGCGGGCAAATCGGCACGGGGCAAGACATGTGCCCGGCGGACCACGGCGCGCATGCGAGCGAGCAGTTCTCTTGGGTTGAATGGTTTCGGGAGGTAGTCATCTG
>CBAAAH010000016.1:0-17000 GCA_964658865.1 uncultured Granulicella sp. | reverse complement strand
CGGAGCAGAAACGCACACTGTCCCAGTCGCGCTCCCACTTTTTACGCCAGGTAATGGTGCGGCCACACGCGGCACAGGCTTTGGGTGCGGGTGTCGTGGCGGCAGTGCATTCGCGAGTTGGCTTCGTGCGATCAGGCATAGCGCGTGGGCCTTGCGTGTGACTTGTAGACTTGGATGAGTATGCCGACCTTTCCGCCGCTTGCCGAACAGATGGACCTGATCACCAAAGGTGCCGCCGACATTATTCCCCTGGATGAGCTGTCTAAGCGCATCGAGCAATCGATCGCGACAGGCAAGCCCATGCGTATCAAGGCAGGGTTCGATCCGACGGCACCGGATCTGCACCTGGGTCACACAGTGTTGATGCGCAAGCTGCGGCATTTTCAGCAGCTTGGCCACACGGTGATTTTTTTGATCGGCGACTCGACCGCGCTGATCGGCGACCCGACCGGCAAATCGCAGACACGCAAGCCGCTGACGCGCGAGCAAATCATGGACAATGCGGCGACATACCAGGACCAGGTCTTCCGCATTCTGGATCGGGACAAGACCGAGGTGCGCTACAACAGCGAATGGCTGGACAAGTTGGGCTACGCGGGCATGATCGGTCTGGCGTCGAAGGTTACGCTGTCGCAGATGCTGGACCGCAAGGAGTTCGGCAATCGGTTCAAGGCGGAGGAAGACATCTCGCTGCACGAGCTGATGTATCCGCTGGCACAGGGCTACGACTCCGTCATGCTGGAAAGCGATGTGGAGTTGGGCGGCACGGACCAGCTATTCAACCTGTTGATGGGACGGGAGTTACAGCGCAAGAGCGGACAACCGCAGCAGATCGTGCTGATGATGCCGATCATTGAGGGGCTGGATGGCGTGCAGAAAATGTCAAAGTCGCTGGGCAATGCGATCGGCGTAAACGAGCCGCCATTCGAGATGTTCGGCAAGCTGATGCAGGTCTCGGATGAGTTGATGTGGCGCTACTGGACGCTGCTGACCGACCGCACGCAGGCGGAGATTGCGGCCATGCAGGCAGACGTGGCCGGCGGATCGCTACACCCGATGCAGGGGAAAAAGGACATGGCGCGCACCATTACCGCAGGCTTTCATGGCGCGGACGCGGCGATGCGCGCGGAGGAGAACTGGGCCACGCAGTTTCAGAAAGGCGGCACCACCGAAGACACGGAGCGCGTGACTCTGCAGGCTGCGGAGCTTGGCTTCGAGAGCGGAACCATTGGCGTCGACAAGCTGGTTGTGCTGGCGGCCCTGGCAAGCAGCATGGGCGAAGCTCGCCGAAAGCGCGGGGAGAAGGCCGTGCGGGTGGACGATGCCGTGGTGCTGGAACCACGCTTTCCGATCACCGCGCCGGCGACGCTGACCGTGAAATTGGGAAAGAAAACGAAGCTGGTAACGATCAGGTAGGAAGATCGCACCATCGAAAGGTGCATGTTGGGATGGTTGTGGGCGGCTTTGCCAGGGTGTCTTACCCGTCGAAACCCACCCTTCGCGAACGTGGGCGGACGAGTTGTCTTGTCTCAATGCAAACGGCCACAGCGTGATGCCGTGGCCGTTTGCATTTGAGACGGAGAAAAGACTTAGTCCTGTTCCTTACGAACCTTCTTGCGATTGCGCTTACGTGCGAGAGCTTCCTTCACGCGCTTCTTTTCGCCGGGCTTCAGGTAAAAGGAGTGACGCTTCACTTCCTTAATGATGTCTTCCTGCTGCACCTTGCGCTTAAAGCGACGGAGAGCATTCTCGAGGGGCTCACCCTCTTGCAGACGAACTTCTGCCAAGGTAAATACACCTCGCCTTCGGGCCAATGGGCCAATCACTATTGTAGCTCAGATTAAGCGGTGCTACTCCTGCACGATTTTGACGAAGACGCCGTCGGGCAGGGTTTTGCCGCCGAGCAGGTGAATGCTGCCGTCGCGGACAAAACCCCGCAGCATTTCTCCGGCGGCCGGCCTAGGCGGCACGCTGGTAGCAGAGGGCGCAGCGGAGACGGGACGTGTGAGCGGCGGAACTGCGGCGCGGCGCTCGTGCGGTGCCAGTAGGCGGGGTGCGCTTTCTTCGGTGGCTCGGCTTTTCCCGGTGCCACGATCCATGGCCTCGTTGGCCAGGCGGTCGGCGTCCTTGTTTTTGTGGCGCAGGGCGTGGGTGATCTGGAAGCTGTCGAGCCTGGCGATGCGGCGTTTCGCCTCTTCAAACAGCGGCCGCAGGTCGGGGCTGTTGACCTTGTACCGGCCCTGAATCTGCTTCACCATGAGTTCGGAATCGCTGATGACGCGGATGTTGCCGGTACCGGTTTCGAGTGCCCATGCCAGCACGCCAAGCAGGCCGCTGTACTCCGCATAGTTGTTCGTCTGTTTGCCCAGGTATTCCGACAGTTCGGCGAGGACCGTGCCGTCCGCCGCCGTAACCTGCGCACCATAACCTGCGGGGCCGGGGTTGCCGCGGGAGCCGCCGTCGCAATGCGCGGTGACGGGATCGGCCTTGGGCTTTGTGGATCGGGATGCTGCCGGCGCGGGCGTTGCACCGTTGAAAAGATTGCCTGAACTCATCGAACGATCATCTCGCGAGCGCGCGGGTTGCGGCAAGGCACGGCGGCGTTTGTAACAATGGAAAGGTGAAGACTCCTGAAAAATTTGCCGGCACACCGCGGCACGATGCACGACCGAAGCCAACGCCTGTGACCGATGATGCCGCGCTCCCCGGTGAACGCCGTCCGCAGCGGCCCGCGCAGGTGGCGGCGGCGGCACGGTCTGCAAGTAGCCGAACGGCGGCGGCGTTTGCCAAAGCCGGGCGAGAAGATGGACCCGCCGCGGCGGCAATGTCGTCCGCGCCGATCAGTTCCGCGCGCGCGGCGGCGTTTACGATCCTGACGCGCGTGGCGACCACGGCGGCACACTCCGACGACCTGCTTCACGCGCCGGCGGTGAACGCGCTGAGCGCCGAAGACCGCAATCTGACGACGGCGCTGGTGCTTGGCGTGCTGCGCTGGCAGGCCGCGCTGGACGGACAGATTCGCCCGCTGCTGCAGCGTCCGGACGCGGAGCTGCACCCGGCCGCGCTGCTGGCGCTGCGGCTGGCGCTTTTCCAGTTGCAGTACATGGACCGCATTCCGCCACACGCCGCCATCAATGAATCGGTGGAACTGGCGCGGGCGAACGGAGCGGCACACGCGGCCGGCATGGTCAACGCACTGCTGCGGCGTTTTCTGCGGGAACGCGATGCCGCAGGTCCCGTGCGGCAGACGCTTGCCGCGGCGACACCCGCGGAAACGGCGCACCCAGCGTGGCTGCTGCAGCGCTGGCGGGCGCGATACGGCGGCCGCAACACTCGGCTGCTGGCGGCCTACGACCAGGCCGAGCCGCCCACGCATGGCCTGTTCGACACGGTGGACGACGGCTCTGCGCTCCCCGCCATGGACGACGGATCGCGTCTGATTGCAGAGCTTGCGGCGGCGGCCGTCGCCACCCCCGCTCGCATTCTGGATACGTGTGCCGCACCCGGTGGCAAAACCCGCGTGCTTGCGTTGCGGCATCCCACGGCGAAGATCGTGGCGGCGGATGTAAGTGAAAAACGGCTGGCGTCGATGCGTCTGCGGCTGGAACGAGAGCCTGCTGCGGCGTCCATTGTGACGGTGGTCGCGGACCTGACGGTTTCGCTGGTAAAGGCGAAGACGCCTGTCCTTTCGCAGGAACCTGCTGGTATCGACACCGAAGCACCTGTCGCGGCGAACGAAACCCATGTCTCAAACACGAGGCATGGGACTCCCGGACTTGAGTCTGCCACGGACGAGGAGCAAATTATAGATGCGGGGCAGGAGCGGCCCGCGACGGGTCCGTTGGACGGCAACTTCGACTTGATCCTGGTGGATGCGCCGTGCAGCGGCACGGGAACGCTGGCGCGCAATCCGGAGATTCGCCATCGCCTGCGGGAGAGCGACCTGCCGCGGCAGGCGGAGCGGCAAAAGGCGATTCTGCGGACGGCCTTACGCAAGCTGACGCCGGAGGGGCGCGTGCTGTACTCCACGTGCTCCATGGAGCCGGAAGAGAATGAAGCCGTCATCACCGCGCTGGTGGCGGATGGCTTGGCCTTGGTGGAGCCGCTTGCTTCCCTGCTGGAGCGCCTGCCTGGGCTCTCCGCCGAGGTCGCGATGCACCTGCGGGAGACAGCGGTAACGGCGGATGGCGCGCTACGCACGATTCCCGGCGTGCATGCGGCGGACGGATTTTATGCGGTCATGCTGCGCAAGGCATAGGATCCGAAGTGACCCCAACCGATCAGGGATGCGTCGTTGGCGGTGGGATGCGCACGATGGGTGCGGCCGACTTTACCGTAGGTGCCGGCGCAGGTGCGGCTATCGACGGCGTCGTGCCGGGCTGAGCAGTTGTCGGGGCCGCGATGGGTGCGGCGTAGGTGCCGCGCGGCATGGTCACGTGCGGGTTGTCGCCGGCGGTAACGCGGGCACCGGCGGCTGGGCTTTGTGAAACGACGGGACCCGTAGGCGTGAGTGGCGCGGGTACGCCATCTGCCGGCTGCGCAGGTGCGGCGGCTTGCGGCACGATGGCGTACAGGCCGAGGTTCAACTCTTTCATCCGTGCGCGGGCCGTTGGAAACGAAAGGCCGACCAGGTTGGGCATCACCCAGGCACGGGGCGCGCTTTCGATGGACTGGGTGAGCAGCAGGCTGACTTCCGGCTTTTCCACGCCTTCCGCATTGGGCGCGGGCGTTTGCGCGAGGACGATGTCGGCCGGACCGGGCGCGGGCAAGTGCGCCAGCGTGCCCAGGTCGAGCGACGCGCGGCGAATGGCGGTGGCCGCGTCCCGCTGGTCCATGCCGATGGTGTCCGGAATGGCGACTTTCTGCGGGCCGATGCTTTCCGTAATGCGCATGTGCCAACCCTTGCGCACGCTGGTGCCGGCGACGGGTGACTGGCTCAGCACGCGACCGGCGGGAACCGTCGTGGAGTAGAAGCGATTTTCGACCGTGAGGTTCAGCTCGGCGTCGTGGGTCTGATCGCTGGCGTCGTCCAGCGTCATGCCGCTCAGGTTCGGCACTTTAACCTCGCCAGCGTGGATAGCCAGCCGCATCGTAATCAGCGCGCTGAGCAGCGCCACGGTCGACATGGCTAGCACCGTCAGGCCGATGCCAAACCAGCGCGCGACGTCATGCTTTACCTGGCCCGTGTTGTTGCGGTAGTGGACGCGGATTTTCATAGGGCTGGTCTAGTGTAGACCGGTCGATCGTCAGGCCTTGCTCCATCCCGTACTGCAAACACGGAACATGGGGCACCCGCTCCGGTTCTCGCAACTCGTTTAGCGGGCGTTGTCGGTGGCCGGTTCTGGGTGGATGAGCAGGCGCGATACCTCAGGCCGTTTCCGCAGAAACGCCGCTTCCAGCATGGAGATGCTGCGGTGCACGGCGTCCAAACGCAGATCGTCGGGCATGGTGCAGTGACAGCTCATCTCCAGCCGGTCGCCGTGCTGCATGGTGAGCACATCATGAATATCTTCGATCTCGGGAAACGCCATCGCGGCATCGCGCAGGTCCTGCACCAGAACGCGGTCGCGCTCCACCAGCGTGGGCCGCTCGATGGTGGCAACCTCGCTTTCGATATGCGTCACGATCGTGTGGATCGCGGGCACCTCGCGCCGCATTTCCGCTTCGATGCGCGAGACGGTTTCGTGCGCCTCACGCAGTTTTAAAGCGGCGGGCAGCTCGACGTGCTGCTCCACGTGCAGGCCGTCCTTCAACTGCTGCACGCTCACGTCGTGAATCGACAGGTCGGACCGCGAGGCGACGGCGCGCACGCGGTCGAAGACGCTCTCGCGCACGTCTGCCGTGGGCACGGTATGAACGACCACATCGGTACCTGGCAGGATCTGCTGCACGGCTTCCGTCACCGCAAACACGATCTGCTCCGACCGCTGGAACGAGATGGTGCGTGCCATGCCAACCGTGACATCGGCGAAGTACGCGGGACCGGCGCGGCGCATGCGCAGCCGGTTGACCGACACGACGCCGGGAATGCGCCGCACGGCTTCCATCAGGTCGCGGCGCGTCTCCGGCGGTGTTTTGTCGAGCAGTGCGTCCATTGTTTCCAGGAACAGGTGCGTCGTGACGCGCAGGATGATGGCGCTGACAACGAGCGCGGCGATGGGATCCGCCAGCTCAAGCCAGCGCAGGTGAAACTGCAGGCCGAGGTACGCTGCGCCAAGGCCGATAAACACCGCGACGGACGACCAGATGTCCGTGCCGAAGTGCAAAGCCTCCGCCTCCAGCGCCTGCGAGTGAGCCTGCTTGGCGACCTGGTGCAACTGCCGCGAACGCGCCCAATCCACCGCAATGGAGAGCAGCAACACCAGCATCGGCCACGGGCTCAGTTCCAGCGCGAAGGCATCGCCGGCACGGTACCGCAGGATGCGGTGCACCGCCTCGTAGATGATCCACGCGGAAGAGGCGAGCATGAAAAACGTTTCAACGAACGCGGAAAGGCTTTCCACGCGGCCATGGCCGTAGCTGTGGTCTTCATCGGGTGGCTTGTCGCTCACACGCAGGCTCAGTAAGGTCATGCCGCTGGCCAGCAGGTCGATGCCGCTATGTGCCGCCTCACTGAGCATGCCGAGCGAACCGGTAGCGACGCCGGTAATGATCTTGAGCAGCGTAATGGCAGAGGCGGCGAGCACGCTGCGCAGGGCCGTGGCACGCTTGGCCTGCACCACTTCCGGGGAGAGTTCCCCGGACTGCCTGACTGCTGCTGCTTCGCGTGACTGGGTCGGCTCGCTCACTGGACCTTCAGGCTACACGGGATCGTGCTCGCCGGCTGGTTTGCCGCAGAGCATCGGAGCAAATTCCGTACCGATTTCTGTATCTGAACAGGCATGCGAACGATTGCGCTGGAAGAACATTTTGCGACACAGTGGGCTTTATCAAGACGACCCAATGGGTACGATTCCGGGCCACTGTAGGCGCTGCAACTCATTGTGAGCGGTTGTTCGACCGGCTTGCCCTGAAAAGTAGAGACTTAAACGGCGATCCCTGCCCACAGGCCGGCGACGCCGAACAGGTAGGGCGACCACGAGGTTTGCGTGAAGCCGGCGCGCTCCATCATGCGGCACATCTCCGCCGGCGGCGGAAAGCGTTCAACGCTTGCCGGCAGGTAGCGGTAGGATGTGCCGCTGCCGGAAAGCATGCCGCCGATCCGCGGCAGCACGTGGCGAAAGTACAACCGGTAGGCATCGCCGAGCAGGCCTTTCGGCTCGCTGAAGTCGAGGATGCCGACTGACGCGCCGGGCCGCAGCACGCGGCGGATTTCGCGCAGGCCTGCGTCGTAATCCGCGAGGTTGCGAAAGCCGAAGGCCGAAGTGACGAGGTCGAGCGAACTATCGGCGAGAGGCAGGTGCAGGGCGTCGGCCTCAAGGAAGAGAACGGGATTTCCGGCGAGTTTTGTGCGCCCGCGTTCGATCATCTCGTGTGAGAAGTCGATGGCTGTGATCGGGGCGGCGCTTCCCTGCTTCGGGCGGCGTGCCAGCAGGGCGGCAGTCATATCGGCGGTACCGCAGCACAGGTCGAGCACGTTGCTCTCGGGCCGGCACAGGATGGAGTCGAAATGCCGTGCCGCGCGCGCCCACCAGACATGGTCCATGCCCAGGCTCAGCACGTGGTTCAGGCGATCGTACTTCGGCGCAATCGTGTCGAACATGGCCTGCACGGCAACGCCGGCGGAGGCGATATCGGTGGCACCTTCAGGGCGTGCGCCCAACGGACGTTGATCGAGTGGTGCGCTCATGCGGGCACCGGGGTGGCGTGCATCTCGGCCAGCATGCATTCGGTCGCGGCCAGCAACTCGGCCTCCGTTACGTCGCGCACCAGATCCACGCGGCCGATACCGGTGGGAAGAACGAACTTCAGCACGCCGCTGCGTTTTTTCTTGTCTCGACTGGTCAGGTTGGCAAGTTGCTGCGCGGTAGCTTCGAAGGCGGGCAGCGCCGTGGTGCGATGGATGAGCGCGACGATGCGCACGGCGTCCTGCGGTGCGATAGCGGAACGCGTCTCGGCCAAACGGACGGCGGCGATCATACCCCAGCCGATGGCTTCGCCGTGCAGCAGGGCAGTGTAGTGCGTTGCGGCCTCGATGGCATGGCCGATCGTGTGGCCGAAGTTCAGGATGGCTCGCTCGCCGGTTTCAAACTCGTCGGCCGCAACGACCGCGGCCTTGATGCGAATGCTGGCTTCGACAACGTGCGCCAGCGCCTCGGCATCGCCGGAAAGGATGCGATCGGTCTCGCGCTCCATGAAATCGAACAGGGCGGCGTCGCGAATAATCGCGGATTTAACGCTCTCCTGCAGGCCGGCGCGGAGCTCGCGCGTGGGCAGGGTGCGCAACGTTTCGATGTCGGCGAAGACGGCGACCGGCTGGTGAAAGCTGCCGACGAGGTTTTTGCCGGCCGCGAGATTGGCACCGGTTTTGCCGCCGACAGAGGAATCGACCTGCGCCAGCAGCGTGGTCGGAATCTGCACGAAACGCAGGCCGCGCATGTAGATCGCCGCCAGAAATCCCGTCATGTCGCCAAGTACCCCGCCGCCCAGGGCAATCAGCAACGTGTCGCGATCGGCACCCAGCGCGGCCATCTGCTCACACAAAGTTTCCAGGGTCGAGAGGCGTTTTTCGCGTTCACCCGCAGGCACGCGTAGAAGTTCAACGGGATAGCCTGCCTGCCGCAACGGACCCATGACGGCATCACCCCAGAATCGCTCGATTTCCGGCGAGGTGACGACGACGATCTTCGAGATCGCACCCGGCAGGGCGGCGAGGGCCGACGAAAGACCGACAAGCACGCCGGTGCCGATGTGGACGGGATAGGTCGCGGTGCGTGTGGTGACTTGGAGAACGGGCACGCTGTCATTATCTCAGTTGGTGGACTTTCCTCGGTGCAACTGGTGTACACATGTCCTTGAAAGCTGCTCGGCAGCAAAAACCCACGTCTCAAACGCGAGAGATGGGCAACAGGCCTTGCGCGTTCGGCTAAGCTGGAGTGCATGAAGATTGGGGATGTGGTCGAGTTTTCGTTGCCGAACCAGAACGGCGAGACAGTTTCACTGGCGCAGTACCGGGGCAAGCCGGTGGTCTTGTTCTTTTACCCACGTGCGGATACGCCGGGATGCACCATCGAAGCATGCGAGTTTCGCGATCTGTATACCGACCTGACCGACGCGGGCGCGGTGCTGCTGGGCATCAGCCGCGACACGCCCGGCAAGCAGAAAAAGTTTGCCGACAAGTTTGGCCTGACCTATCCGCTGCTGGCCGATGCGGAGATGACCGTCGCGCAGCAGTTCGACGTGGTGAAGCAGGCGAGCATGTACGGCAAGCCGGTAACGAAGGTAGAGCGGTCTACCTTCGTCTTCGACAAAGATGGCAAGCTGCAGGCGGAGTTTCGCGGGGTAAAGCCGGAAGGCCATGCGGCGGAGATGCTGGCGCTGGTCCGCGCTTGAGCGGAGGCCCGGACCTGGTTCTGCGCAGGGCCACTGCTGCCGATGTACCGGCTTTCGCCGGGTTGAGATGAGATCTACCCTGACCGGCGTGCCGCTCTACGAACGAGGAAGGCTACGTGGCCACTGGAACGTTGCACCTGCCGCTGCCGAACGGCGAAACGTTGTCCATCGTTCCCACGCCTGGGCGTTCTAGCCGCACGCCCAGGCGTGAAGTTATGCCGCGGGAAAGCTGAGGTCCTGATCGGCCGGGAATTCGGCTTCGGTGCCGGGTGCGGGCGCGGCGTCGGCAATTTCCTTTTTGCCCTCTTTGCCAAGTGCGGTGACGATCACACTGAGCACGTCGTAGTTGCCGATGCGCGTCACCTGCAACGAGAGCTCACCCGCGCTGGTGAGTGCACCAGCCCGCGATGCCTGCACCACGGTAAGCTGCACCGGGGTTCCCTTGGCAAGCCCAGCGAGCGGTGCGCTGAGTGTTCCACGAAGCATGTCCCCGTTGCGCACATGACCGGAGTCGGCCCGCTGCTGCAACTGCACCTGGATGGGCGTGCCGGAGGGGATGCCGAGAGCATTGCCGACGGCGGCCATGGGCAGCATGGGATGGTCGTCTGTAGGTTTGACAATGGTGGAATCACTGCCGGAAACGATCACCTTGCTGTTCGCAATGGGGGCAGTCGACTGCGGTGCAAGTGACGCTGTACCGTTGCCGCGGTGGCCACCTCCACTAGCCGCTGCACGTCCACGCGGAGATTTGCCGCTGGCCGACGGCGTGTTCGATGTGCCGGTTCGCGTCGTTGCGGCAGGGCTTGACGTATCCGTGGGCGCCGCAGTAGTTTGTGGGAACGCCGGGCCGGCGGCCATAATGAGCGCAAGCGCGGAGATGACGAATGGTGTCATGAGCCTTCGGATGATGCAGGACAGGGCGAGGTTGCAGAAAATGGCATGAGTGCTGCGGATTGCATCATGCCGTGAAAAGATCGAACGAACAAGGAACGGTTGCCGCGCCCACTAATCTCCCGGTGCCGGTGCATGCTCCAGCGCCTGTGTGCGGGCTGGGGTAGTACCCTTCGGTGCGGGTGCGAAGAAGGCGCGAACGCGATCGAATGCAAGATAAACGACAGGCGTGGTGAACAGGGTCAGCGCCTGCGACACAATGAGCCCGCCGACGATGGTGATACCGAGCGGGCGGCGCAGTTCTGACCCGGTACCGGTGCCAAAGGCGAGTGGAACGGCACCGAGCAGCGCGGCAAACGTGGTCATGGTGATGGGCCGGAAGCGCAGGACGCAAGCCTCGTAGATAGCGTCGACCGGTGCCTTGCCGTGTTCGCGTTCGGCGACAAGCGCGAAGTCGATCATCATGATGGCGTTCTTTTTCACGATGCCGATGAGCAGCAGAATACCGATCATGGCAATGACGGAAAGGTCGGTCTGCGTGAGAATGAGCGCGAGAATGGCACCGACGCCGGCGGACGGCAGCGTGGACAGAATGGTGAGCGGATGGATAAAGCTTTCATACAGGATGCCGAGCACGATGTACACGGCAATCAGCGCGAGCAGGATGAGATAGGGCTCGGAGGAGAGCGAATCCTTGAACGCTGCAGCCGTGCCCTGGAAGCCGCCGGCGATGGATGCGGGAATGCCGACCGTATCGCGCGCGCGGTCGATCGCGGTCGTGGCCTGGGAAAGCGAGACGCCGGGCGCGAGATTGAAGGACAGTGTCGCGGCAGGGGACAGGCCCTGGTGGTTGACGGCCAGCGGAATACGCTGCTGCTCGAAGTGGCTGATGGCCGAGAGCGGAATCTGCGCGCCTGTCGTGGTGGACTTAACGTAGATGGTTTTAAGCGCGTCGGGTGACTGCTGGAACTGCGGTGCAACCTCAAGCACCACATGGTACTGGTTGAGCGTGGTGTACGTGGTGCTTACCTGGCGTTGGCCGAAGGCCGCGGAGAGCGTATTGTCGATGGCGAGCGAGGTGATGCCGAGACGCGATGCCGTATCCCGGTCGATGACGAGTTGCGCGCGCAGGCCCTGGTCCTGCTGGTCGGTCGCGACGTCGCGCAGTTCGGGAGAGTGCTGCATGGCCTGCAGCAGCAGCGGCGCATAATGGTTCAGGTCGGTAACGGAGTCCCCGGTAAGCGTGTACTGGTATTGCGTCGCGGACGAGCGACCGCCGATGTTGAGTTCCTGAGACGACTGCAGGTAAGTGATAACGCCGGGGACCGAAGACAACTTCGGTCGCAGGCGCGCGATGACCTGGTCGGCGGTTTCACCGTGGCGCTGATCCAGCGGCTTGAGGAAGATAAACATGTTGCCGGTATTGGACGCGCCGCCGCCCGGACCGCCGCCCCCCACGGAGCTGAGCGCATTCAGCACGCCGGGATCGCTTTTGACGATCTCGGTCATCTGCTGCACTTTGATTTTCATGGTGTCGAAGCTGACATCCTGCTGACCCATGATGCGGCCGGAAAGACGGCCGGTATCCTGCTGCGGGAAAAAGCCCTTCGGCACAAGGATGAAAAGGTAGATATTTAGAATGAACGTCGCGATCGTGATGCCGAGCACGAGCACCTGGTGGCGAAGCACCCAGCGCAGACCGCGCTCATACTCGGCCAGGATAAAGTCGAAGCCGCGCTCCGACCACTTGTAGATACGGCCATGCCTGCGCGCCGAATGCGGCTCAAGAAAGCGCGCGGACAGCATGGGCGTAGTGGTGAGCGAGACCACGAGCGAGACGAGGATTGCGACGGAAAGCGTGACCGCGAACTCGCGGAAAAGCCGACCCACGATACCGCCCATCAGCAGGATCGGGATGAAGACGGCGATGAGCGAGATGGACATCGACAGCACGGTAAAGCCGATTTCACGCGAGCCCAGCATCGCCGCTTCGTAGGGTGTCAGGCCGTCTTCCAGGTGGCGCGAGATGTTTTCAATAACGACGATGGCATCGTCGACCACAAACCCGGTGGAAATGGTGAGCGCCATGAGCGATAAATTGTCGAGCGTATAGCCCAGCAGGTACATCACACCGAAAGTACCGAGCAGGCTGAGCGGCACCGAAACCGATGGGATAAGCGTCGACCGCAACTCGCGCAAGAACACGAAGACGACAAGGATGACGAGCACGATGGTGATGAGCATCGTGCGGGTGATGTCTTTCACGCTCGCGCGGATTGTCGCGGTGCGGTCGAGCGCGACCTGCAACTTGACGCTGGGCGGAATGGATGCCTGCAGCGTGGGCAGCTCTTTCATCACGTTGTCGACCGTGTTGATGACATTGGCACCGGGCGACTTGAAGACGATGATGAGGATGGACGGCTTGCCGTTGAACATGCCGAAGGTATGGATGTCTTCTACGGAGTTGATGACGCTGGCCACGTCGCCAAGGCGGACGATGCCGGCGGCGTTGGTGCTGGTCGTGTCGACGTTGGAGCCGTTGGGATTGAGCGCGGCAGATCGGTAGCCGGTGCTGCTGTCGACGTTGGCGTTGCCGGCGGTGGTTGCCGACGTCGTGGTTGCACCGGAAGAGGCACCGGTGGAGGCCGTGGAGGTTGTGGTCGCGGTGATGGTGGAGCCGATACTGCTGGACGACGAGCTGGTGCTGGACGTGGTGCTCGCTGCAGTGGTGCCGCTGCTGCCCGTCGTTGCGCTGGCGACGTTGGCCTGCAGGCCATTCGCTGCCTGCGCGCTGGAGACCGCGCCGCGTGAGGTTGCGATGACCAGAGGCCGATACGCGTCGGCACCGAAGAGCTGGTCGGTGGTGCTGATGGCCCAGCGCGTATCTTCACCGTTCAGATAGCCCTTCGGCTCGTTTACGTTGAAGGTTTGCACCGCGGCCTGCACGGCGTTGAGCGACAGGTTGTAGCTGGTGAGCTGCGACGGGTTCGCCTCAATGCGCACGCCGGGCTTGCTGCTGCCGCCCACGAAGGTTTGGCCGACGCCCTGCACCGACGCGAGCTTTTGCGCAAGGATGGAGTCGGCCGCGTCATAGAGTTGCGGCACCGTAAGCGTGTCGGACGTGAGCGCGAAAATGAGGATGGGCGCGTCGGCCGGGTTGATTTTGCGATAGGTCGGATTGCTGGGCAGGTTTGCCGGCAGTTGTGCGCGGGCGGCGCTGATCGCAGCCTGCACATCGCGCGCTGCACCGTTGATGTCGCGCGTCAGGTCGAACTGCAGCGTGATGCTGACGGAGCCCTGCTGCGACTGCGACGTCATCTGGTTGATGCCGGCGATGCGGCTGAACTGCCGTTCGAGCGGCGTGGCAACGGAAGACGCCATGGTCTCCGGATCGGCGCCCGGCAGGTTGGCACCGACGGAGATGACGGGAAACTCGACCTCGGGCAGGGACGCGGTGGGCAGCAGCTTATACGCCACGGCACCAGCCAGGATAATGGCGATCGAGAGCAGGAACGTGGCGACCGGGCGGCGGATGAACGGCGCGGAAAAATGCACGTTGCCGATAGGCTCGCTGGCCTGCTCTGCATCGTGGTTGCGCTGCTGGTCGGTCTCGGAGGCGCGGTCCTGTGGCGCGCTATCGCCGGCACGGGTGTCGGGGCCACGGTCATGGTCGAGCGCATTCAGCTTCGCCGCGTCGCCGGGCTGCTGGTGGTCGCGGGGGGTACGGTCGCCGGGTTGGAATTCTTGAGGCACTTGACCCTGTCAGGTAGAAGGAAAGTTCTGGCTGGATATTGAGCGCTTTGCGTGCAGGATGCGGGAGATCACGATGCCAGTGTAGTGGGAATAGTAGAAAAAGTTATGGCTCCTGTAAAGATAGCGGCGCAACCCGGGTCGGATGTGTTCACATTTGTGCCCGGCAGTTGGACGATGCAGAAGATCAGACAGAGTGGCTTCCACTCCATCGAGATAAAGGTCGGTTTGACGAGAAACCCAGATTTGCTTCAGACCAAGCGAGCATTTCGTTGAGATCGCTTTGCGCGCGCCGAGTGAGAACAGCCTTCGACATCATGCCGCGAGGCTGGCTCGGCGCAGAGCTTTTAGCTTTTCGCGGGCATCAGCGATAGCGTCTCCCTCATACATACCGCTTGCGTCACCTTCGCGAATGGACTCGATCAGTTGTTCCTGGGTGAGTGGCGGCCCCGGAAGCGCAGGATGGTTGGATTGTTCTTTACATGAACGCCCTGCAGCCTCGCTCCAGGTACCGTCATCGAAAGTTTCGGGATATGCGTCGTTCATGATTACTCCTCTCCTGTCGTGAAGTTAGTCCCCGGCGGCATAATGCGGTTCCTGCTCCTGCCGGTGCTGGTGCAGTTCGCGATCGGCCTCTTCGGTGCCGAAGTAGCGGCGGCCGATCCGGTCGAAGAAGAGGTAGACGACGGGCGTGGTGAAGAGGGTAAGGATCTGCGACACGATCAGGCCACCGACGATCGTAATGCCGAGCGGGCGACGCAGTTCCGACCCGGTGCCGGAGCCGAGCGCCAGCGGCACACCGCCCAGGAGCGCGGCCATGGTGGTCATCATGATGGGGCGAAAGCGCAAAAGGCAGGCCTGGTAGATGGCTTCTTCCGGCGCTTTACCCTGTTCGCGCTCGGCTTCAAGGGCGAAATCGATCATCATGATGGCATTCTTTTTCACGATACCGATGAGCAGGATGATGCCGATGAGCGCAATGACCGAAAGATCTGTGCCGGTAAGCTGCAGCGCGAGAATGGCACCGACGCCGGCCGAGGGCAGGGTGGACAAAATGGTAATGGGATGAATGTAGCTTTCGTACAGTACGCCCAGCACGATGTACACGGTGACGAGGGCGGCCAGAATGAGCAGTGGTTCATTCGACAGGGACGCTTCAAACGAAGCCGCTGTTCCCTCAAACTGGGAGTTTACGCTGAGCGGAATGTTGAGTTCTTTTTCTGCCTTGCGCACCTGGGTCACGGCGTCGCCGATCGAGGCTCCGGGCGCGAGATTGAACGATAGATTGACCGACGGAAACTGCCCCTGGTGCGAGACGGCGAGCGTCGTTGGTTTCTGCTCAAAGTGGGTAAAGGTGCTGAGTGGTACCTGTGTGCCGTTGGAACTCTTAACGTAAATATTGTCGAGCGCCGCCGGATTGCGCTGGAACTTAGGAGAGACTTCCAGCACCACGTGGTACTGGTTCTGCTGCGTGAACATGGTCGACACCTGGCGCTGGCCGAAGGCGTCGTAGAGCGTATCGTCGATATTTTGCGGCGTGATACCCAGGCGCGATGCGGTGTTGCGGTCGATGACAAGCGACGCCTCAAGACCGTCGGTGGTTTGATCGGTCGCCACGTCGGCAAGCGCCGGTAAGGTGCGGAACTTGCGCAGGATGATGTTCGACCACTGCACCAGTTCGTCGTTGCTGGCGTCTTCAACCGAGTATTGGTACTGTGTGCGAGCGGTCCGGTTCTCCACCGTAAGATCCTGTAAGGGTTGCAGATAGGCTTGAATGCCCTCGACCTGGTTGAGCTTCGGCTGCAGGCGGCGGATCACACCGGCGGCGTCGGTGGAGCGCTTTTCCTTGTCGCGCAGATTGATCTGGATGCGACCGGAGTTGAGGGTGGTATTCGTCGAGTCGATGCCGATGAAGGAACTCATGGACTCGACATCCGGATCTTCCAGGATGACGCTGGCGATTGCCTGCTGTTTGCCGCTCATGGCGTTGAAACTGGTGTCCTGTGCGGCATCGGTAATGGCCAGGATCACGCCGGTATCCTGCACCGGGAAGAAGCCCTTGGGCACGATGGTATAGAGGACGAAGGTGAGGACAAACGTCAGGACCGTAACGACCAGCGTGAGGGTCTGGTGGCGCAGCACGAAACGGACGCCGGTGCCGTAGCGCGCGATGACCCACTCGAAAAACTCTTCGCTCTTCTTATAGAAGCGGCCCTTCTGGTCCTCGGGCGTGTGCTTCAGGATTTTCGCCGCCATCATGGGCGTCAACGTCAGAGAGACGACTGCAGACACGAGAATGGTGACCGACAACGTGACGGCAAACTCGCGGAAAAGCCGGCCCACGATGTCGCCCATGAATAGCAGCGGTATCAGCACGGCAATCAGCGAGATGGTAAGCGACAGAATGGTGAAGCCGATCTGCTCGGACCCCATCAAAGCTGCGTCGAGCGGACTGTACCCTTGTTCCAGATAACGGTCGATGTTCTCGACCATGACGATGGCATCGTCGACCACGAAGCCGGTCGAGATAGTGAGTGCCATAAGCGTCAGGTTGTTGAGCGAGTAGCCCAGCATGTACATGACGCCGAACGTGCCGATGATCGAGAGCGGCACGGCAATGGAAGGAATAACGGTCGCGCGCCACGACCGCAGGAAAAGAAAGATCACCATGACCACGAGGCCGATGGTGAGCAGCAGTTCAAACTGCACGTCTTTGACCGAGGCGCGAATCGTGTTGGTGCGGTCGGTCAGGACTTCGAGTTTGACACTGCCGGGAAGCGTGGCTTGCAGGCGCGGCAGCAGGGCCTGGATGCGGTCGACGACGCCGATGATGTTCGCGCCGGGCTGACGCTGGATATTGACGATGA
>CBAAAH010000015.1:4106-17721 GCA_964658865.1 uncultured Granulicella sp. | reverse complement strand
GGCCGCGACGGTTGCGGCCGATGCCTGTGCGCGCGCGAATGAAGAGCTGGAGCGCACCCTGACGGTGCTGGAAGAGAAGCTGCTGGCAGCGCTGCAACTCGTCGTGCGTGAAGAAGATTTAGTCGCCTGGCGCGAACAGGCGACGCGCGAACTTGCCCCCTATCGCGGCAAAATGCAGGGCGCACAGTTGAAGCAGGTGACCCAGCAGTTTCTGCAAAAGCGCATGTTGGAGGCGAGCGGCCTGCCTCGGCTGAGCCTGTTTTACATGGAGCATCTGTGAGCGGAGGGCAGCCCGCGCTCGTCGGCAAGCCGCGGTATGGCGGACTGTCGGAGGCGACGGTCGAGCGCACCGAAGCCGATGCACCGTTACGGCTGGAAATCCCGTTCTCTATCGAGGGCGAACGCGTCCAAGTGACGATGGCTGAAGCCGTGAGCCGGCGCGCCGCTCCGTTGATTTCCACGCTCACGGTGCTCGACGCGTCGTCGGATCGCGTTCCGCCGGGCTGCAAACACTTCGGCACCTGCGGTGGTTGCCAGTACCAGCACATGGTCTATCCTCGACAGTTGGCCACGAAGACCGAGGTGCTGCAGCAGCTGTTGCAGCAGGCCGGCATCACCGCGCCGGCGCCGCAGGTGCACGCGGCGGAACCGTGGGTGTATCGCAACCGCATGCGGCTGCGGGTGCAGGGCGATCGCGTGGGGTACAGCCGCCGCGCATCGCACGACTTTTTAGCGATTGAGGAATGCCCCATCGTCTCGCCGCTGCTTTGGCGCGCGGCGCTGCAACTCGTTGCGCTTGTGGCCGAGCGCCGCGCTGCGTGGCCCCTGGGCACGGCGGAGGTGGAGCTGTTTGCCGACAGTGGCGACACGGCGCTGCAACTCGCCGTGCACGTCGACGCGGAGATCTCCACGCTGGATCGCGACGCACCGGCGGCGCTACGCACGCTATGCGCGGCGCTGCAAGCTCGGGTGCCGGAGCTTGTCGGCGGCGGACTTCTGGCCCAGGTTCCCGCGGCACCCGGCCTGTCGCGGCGCGTGCGGGAACGGCAGCGCGTGGAAGTGGCACGCTGGGGCGAACCGGGCATGGTCTACCGCGTGAACGACCGTGAGTACCCGGTCTCGCGCGGCGCTTTTTTTCAGGTCAACCGGTTCCTAGCCGGCACGCTTGTCGACCTGGTCATGGGGAACAGGCAGGGCGAACTCGCGCTCGATCTATTTGCCGGCGCGGGGTTGTTTTCGCTGCCGCTGACCGAACGGTTTCGCACCGTGATGGCGGTGGAAGTCGGCCAGCCGGCAGCGACCGACCTGCACCGCCTGCTGAAGGCATGCGGACGGCAGCACGGCGTTCTGGCGCAGACGACGCTCGCGTTTTTGAAACAATGGAATACCGCCACAGGGGTACCGGATCTTGTCGTGCTGGACCCGCCGCGCGCCGGTGTGGGCGACGATGCGATGCACGCGCTGCTTCGCCTGAAGCCGCCGGAAATCGTGTATGTTTCCTGCGACCCGACGAGCTTCGTGCGCGAGGCAAAGGCGCTGGTAAACTCTGGCTACGCGGTCGCAGAACTGCATATGCTGGACCTCTTTCCCCAGACCTTCCACATGGAAACCGTCGCCGTTTTTCGCCGCGCATAGTGGCGCGGCAGCCGGGAACGCAGCCGAGGGAACACGTGGCAGTTTGGAGCGGGATTGCACGAAGCCGGGGCGCACCGCCGCTGCTTGGCCGCGAGGTACGTTCGCACGGTGCTGCATCTTCTTCCGTCCAGCCGCTTCGCTTTCGACACGCACCGTTGTTCTATGCCGCCGTCGCGTTCGCGCTTGGCATCCTGCTGCGCGGCTGGTGGCGACCGGCGGCGATGCTCGTTGCCGCATGCGCGCTGCTGGTGCCCTGCGGCCTCATTGCCGCGTGGCGTGCACCCCGATGTACGCTGCCGGCATTGGCCTGCGTGTGGATCGTGCTCGGATGGGCGTGCGCCACCCTGCAACCGCCGCTCCAGCCTTCTTCCGCGGTGCTGGCGTATGCCGATGGCCTGCGTCGCGACGTGGTCGGTACTGTCGTCGAGATCAATCCCGTGCATCGCGCGACGACCACCGGCGAAGACCCCTTGCACTGGGACGAAGCGCGACTGGATGCGGAAGACGAGGCGAGTGCACCCACCGCACAGTCCATCGATTTGAAGCTGAGCTCGATTGAAGACGTGACACCCGACCTCTCGACCATGAGGCCCATGGAAGGCGGGCTGCGGCTGAACGTGCGTGCCGCAAACGGCCAGCCGATGCCGACGCTCGGCTGCGGCCAGATCGTTCATCTGACCGGGCGCCTGCGGCCACCACCGCATTATCGCGATCCTGGTGTATGGCAGATGCCCGAATACCTGGCGGCGGACGGCATCTCCGCCACGGGTTCCGCCACCAGTCTGCAGATCGTGGGTCACGGCAAGGCGCCACTCGCATGCCGTTGGCAGGCCGCGCGGCAATGGTCGGCCGCCAGACTGCAACATTTTGCTCAGTGGCAGCGCCACCTTCATCTGCCGCGGCTTTTGCGCTGGACGCCGACGGATGCCGGCCTGCTGAACGCCATGCTTTTCGGCGACCGAACCTCCTTGCAACGCAGCCTGCGTGTGCAGTTTGAACGGACGGGCTCGTTTCACCTGTTTGTCGTGGCCGGCATGCACGTTGGCTTCGTCGCGGCTGGAACGCTTTGGCTGCTCACGCGGCTTCGACTGCGCCGGTACCTTGCCGTAGTGCTGTCGTTTGCGGTGACGGTCGCATATGCGTTGCTCACCGGTTTCGGCGACCCCGTGCAACGTGCGCTCTGGATGACCGGAGCCTATCTGCTGGCGCAGTTGCTGGCACGCGAGCGCAGCGTGCTGAACGCGCTTGGCCTGGCGTCGCTTTTCCTGCTGGTCGCGCGGCCGCAAACACTATTCGACAGTTCATTCCAGATGACCGCACTTGTCGTGCTTGCGATCGGTGGCGTGGCCATGCCGCTGTTGCAGCGTACCGTGCAGCCCTACCTGCATGCCTGCCGCCATCTGGACCAGAAGCGCATCGACCTGCGGACACCGCCCCGCATCGCGCAGTTCCGGGTGAATCTGCGGTTTGCGGGAGAATTGCTGGGAGCCGTCGCCGGATCCTGGACACAACGCCTTCCGGCTGCTGCCATGTGGCTGCTGCTTGCCACGGTGGAGCTTGCCGTGTTGTCGCTGGTTGCGGAAATGATCATGGCGTTGCCGATGGCCATCTACTTTCACCGGGCGACGCCACTAGCGCTCCCAGCCAATCTGCTGGTGGTTCCCGCGCTGCCGGTGTTGCTGGCTTGCGCGGTCGCCACCTTTGTTACCAGCCTGATCTCGCCGTGGCTTGCGCTTGTGCCGTCGCTGCTCACCGCCGGTCTGCTGCGATGGACAGCACTGGTGATCGACGGCTTCGGCCACCTGCACGCGGCCGATCTGCGCATCGGCAATCCGCCGCGATGGGTCGCGATTCTGTCCATTGTGCTGCTGTGTGCCGTTCTGGCGTCCGTCCGGTCGCGGTCGCGAGGTGTGGCATGGGCAGGCATGGCAGGGGTTCTGCTGCTGTTGCTGCTCGCCATCGCACCCTACCCCGCGAGGCTGCACCCGGGCACGCTGGAGGTGACGGCCATCGACGTCGGCCAGGGCGATTCCCTGCTGCTGGCCGGGCCGAATGGCGCGACCATGTTGATCGATGCGGGCGGTCAAGTCGGTTCCGAAGAAACCGCAAGAACCACGGCGTTCGATACCGGCGAATCCGTCGTCTCACCTTACCTGTGGAGCCGCGGCCTGCGACGGCTCGATGTATTGGTGCTGACGCATGCGCACCTGGATCACCTGGGCGGCATGGCTGCCGTGCTGCAGAACTTTCGACCGCGCGAACTCTGGCTCAGCGTCGATGCCGATTCGCCCACACTGCGAGAGTTGCTGACCCAGGCCTCTGCCCTGAATATCGACGTGCGGCATCTGCACGATGGCGATCACCCCGCCTGGGCAGGCGGCACCATGGAGGTGTTGAACCCTGCCCCAAACCGGGGGAACAACAAGGAAGCAGAAAACGACGATTCTCTTGTGCTGCGTACCCATTACGGCGCAGCTTCGGTGCTGCTGGAAGGCGACGCCGAGCACCCCAGTGAGGACCGCATGCAAGCGGAACACCTGCTGCAACCCGTAACACTGCTCAAAATCGGCCACCATGGCAGCCTTACCTCTACCTCTCAGGCCTTCCTAGCCGCGGTCCAGCCCAGGGCAGCAGTCATCTCCTGCGGACGCGGCAACCGCTTCGGCCATCCACGCGAACCGATTCTTGAGCGTCTGCAAACCAGCCATGTGCAAACCGCGCGCACGGATACCATGGGCGCAACGCAATATCTGCTACACCCCGACGGCAACTTCGACGTGCATTTTCCCGGTGCCGGAATCACCGAACAGCCCTGGTAGCGTCGAACGATGTGCGCACGCATCTGACAGAAAACGCAGCAAGTGGAGGGACGATGGACGAGCAGCAGAACAACGACCCGCACAGTCAAAGCGCCGGCCCGCAGCAGGCCGGCATCGACGAAGAACGCAAGCTGCTGCGACGATTGCAAATGATGATGAACATGGTGCAGCAGGTCATCGCGCAGGATGGCTCACTGACGGTAGACGAGGCGTCGCGCATGATTGCGGACAGCCGCGAGGCCGCACTCGCCATGTTTCCCGGCAAGGAACTGGCGTATGACCTGCTCTGGAAGCCGAGATTCCAGAGACTGATGATCGAGCGTTTCCGGCTGCAGTAGCTCCCTGCGCAGATCTGCTCTCCCTCGCAGACGCATTCCAAAAGCAAGAGGACACGCATGCGTGTCCTCTTTGCATGGAACGATAGCGCCAGACTCAGGGCTTCGACGCGGCACGTTCGCTATGGCCGGTAAGATCGGCGGCGCGTGCCTCGGCATAGGCGGCGGCGCCGATCAGCGCGCACTTCTCTTCCAGAATCACGCGTACCGGCATGCGTTCCAGCAATGGAGAGAGACGTCCCTTGTCGAGAAATGCCTTGCGGAAGCCGCCGTTCTGCAGCGTTTTTAAAATTTTGGGCGCGATGCCACCGCCCAGATAAACCCCACCTGCCGCAAGCAGCTTCAGGCCCATGTTGCCGCACTCCGCACCGTAGGCGCCGCTGAATAATTCGAGCGTCTTTGCCGTCAGTTCACTGGATCCATCTTCCCCCGTCGTGCCGATGACGAAGTTCGGATCCTCGGCCTGCATGCGGTCGTGCAGCCAACTCGGCTCTTCCAGCTTTTTCTGGTCGCGCAGGAACTCGTAGATGTTTTTGAGCCCGATGCCGCTGACCACGCGCTCATACGATACGTGGCCGTCGAGCTTTGCCGTCAGCCACTCCAGCAGTTCGATCTCCAGCGGTGTGCGCGCCGCAAAATCCGCGTGGCCCCCCTCAGACGCGATGGGCAGGTGCCGCTGTGCCTGGCTGTTCCAAATGAGAAGAGCCTCGCCAAGCCCCGTTCCGGCCGACACCAGGGCACGGTGACCGAGCGCGGACTTGTCCCCCTGCTCCAGCTCGAAAATCTGCTCGGGACCAAGTTCTGCGATGCCGTACCCGTTCGCCTCCAGGTCGTTGATGAGGAAGATATGCTCGATGTCCAAAATCTTCGACAGGTCGCGCGAATCCAGCTCCCATGGCAGGTTGGTCAGCTTCAGGTGGCCGTCTTTTACGGGACCGGGGCAGCCAAAACATGCCGCCACGACCTCCCGTTCGACCTTTTCCACGTTATCTTCGGTCGCTAGAAACGCCTTCACCACCTCCTGCAGGCTGGCATACTCATGGGCCGGATACTTCTGCTGGCGCTCAATGGTCAGCTTGCCATCGGCAAAGTTGTACAGCGCCAGATCGACCTTGGTTCCACCTACGTCTCCCGCGAGAATCATCGGCACAGCTCCAGCGTTCCGGTTTCAACGTATTCGCTCAGCATGCCGACTTTCGGCAGACGCCGCGCGGCTTCCGCATCCAGCAGCAGATTCAATCTGCCGCTGTCGGGACGAATCAGTTGCGAGGGCAACGACTCCGGATCGTACTTGCCGAGCAGAACCTCGTGCAGCTTGTCGGCCTTCGCCGCACCTTCGATCAGGAACACCACGTGTTTGCCCTGGTTGATCACCGGCCATGTCAGGGTCACGCGCCAGGTATCTTTCTGCGGCACGTGGTTCGCCACGACGAGGCGGCCCATCTCATTGAGCGCGTCGGTATGCGGAAAGAGGGATGCCGTGTGGCCGTCGTCGCCCATGCCCAGCAGCACGAGGTCGAACGAGGGCACCTGTGCGCCTTCGAGCTTGAAGTTGTTGCGCAGGTAGGTTTCGTACTTGTTCGCCGCTTCTTCGGGGTTCAGCTCGCCTTCCATGCGGAAGACCTTCTCGGCCGGTATCGGCACCCTGCCCAGCAACTGCTCCTGCGTCATGCGATAGTTGGACTCTGCATCCTCCGGTCCCACGCAGCGCTCGTCCACCCAGTAAAGCTCCAGCTTGTCCCATGGCACGCCGGCGGCAAACGGCTGCTGCGGATCGGCCAGCAGCGCGAACATGCGCTTGGGCGTGCTACCGCCGGAGATGGCGACGCGCGCCACGCCACGGTCACGCGCGGCGTCGGTTGCGTACTTTGCGAAGACTTCCGCGGCAGCATAGGCAACGCGCTCGGGCGTGTCGTACACCAGAAAATCGGCAATCGTATTCTTCGGCATGTGTCTTTAGTCCTTGCGTGGTGTGATGCAGATGCGACGCAACGGGAACGCGCCTGAAGCATAACGGAACTTCAGGCGCGTTGACCAGCGATACTCTTGCAATGCGTTTAGCTGACGCGCCACTCGCGGCCGTCGCGCTTCAGCAACTGGTAGCCCTCTTCCGGTCCCCACGTGCCTGCGGCGTAGTTTGGAAAGTTTTTCTGCTGCGCCTTCCAGGCTTCCAGAATCGGCGTCATCAGCTTCCACGTAGCCTCCACACCGGCTCCCTCGGCGAACAGCGTACCGTCACCCAGCATCGCGTCCAGCAGCAGACGCTCATAGCCGTTCGCGGCGGACTTGCCGAAATTCTCCGCGTAGCTGAAGTCCATCGTCACCTGCTTGATGTTGGTGACTGGGCCCGGAATTTTGTTGCCGAACTGCAGCTTGATGCCGTCTTCCGGCTGGATGCGCAGGGTCAACACATTCTGCTGAATCTGGCTTGCACCGGTGCCGGCAAACAGGTCGAGCGGCGCCTTCTTGAAGGTGATGACCACTTCGGTCACACGCTTTTGCAGCCGCTTGGCCGCGCGAATGTAGAACGGCACACCCGCCCAGCGAAAGTTGTTGATCGCCAGCTTCATTGCGGCATAGGTCTCGGTCTGAGACTCCAGATTGACGCGGTCTTCCTGGCGGTAGCCGATCGCGTCTTGACCATCTACCTTGCCCGGACCGTATTGTCCGCGCGCGGTGTTTTCCAGCGGAACGGCCTCGATGGCCTTCCAAACCTTCAGCTTCTCCACGCGCACGGCGGTGGATTCAAAGCTGTCCGGCGCTTCCATGGCGACGAACGACAGCACTTCCATGACGTGGTTCTGCAGCACGTCGCGCAGCGCGCCGGCCGTCTCGTAGAAGGGTCCGCGGCCTTCGATGCCGATGGATTCCGCTGCGGTGATCTGGACGTTGTCGATGTAATCGCGGTTCCACAGCGGCTCGAAGATACCGTTGGCAAAACGCAGCACGGGAATGTTCTGAACCGCTTCCTTGCCCAGGTAGTGATCGATGCGGAAGATCTGATCTTCACCGAGTACGGCGTTGATGTCGGTGTTGAGCTTCTGTGCGCTGGCCAAGTCGGTGCCGAATGGCTTCTCGATGATGAAGCGGACCCAGCTTCCGTTTTCGCCCTTGGTCATGCCGTGCTTGCCGAGGCGCTGCACGATATCGGCGAAGAACTCCGGCGCGACCGCGAGGTAGAACAGGCGGTTGCCCTTGGTGCCGGCCTTGCCGTCGAGGTCCGCAAGGTACGCCTTCAGCCTATCGAACCCTTCGTCATTGTCGAACTCCGTCGCGAAATACTGGATCTTTTCCACGAACTTGCCGAGCTTTTCTTCGCTCTCTTCGACGCCGCCACCTTTCAGGATGCCGTCCTTCATGTCGGGCGCGAAGGTTTTGGACAGGTCGCGGCGAGCGACGCCGACGACGGAGAAGTTTTCCGGCAGGAGATTCTGCTGGTCCAGGTGGTAAAGCGCGGGCAGCAGCTTGCGCTTGGTCAGGTCGCCCGACGCGCCGAAGATGACGACGATGCAGGGATCGGGCTTCTTTTCCGTGCCCTTATTGGCTTCAAGTTGCGCCTGGGAGGGGTTCTGTTCAGAGGTTGCCATCGGTTTCGTTCGTCTTCTTTCCGGCTCTATGCCTGTGCTTCAAATCGCGGCTGCAGCGCATGCCTTGCAACCCAGCGTGTTCGCCCTGTTTTGATTCCGGTACAGCGCGGCGCGTCGCAAACACTCGTACTATTTGCCTTCGGGAAAGTCTGCGCCCAGCGTCAGCGTGCGCCACTGGTCGATTTCGGTGTGCCACTGTTCCAGCTTCTTTTCCACACGGCCAAGCGCAACGCTGCCGAGCAGCAGGTGCAGTGGCGGCTCCGGACTGTCCACAATGGCCAGCATGGCATCGGCAGCCTTTTGTGGGTCGCCTTTTTGCTTGCCGTCCTGTGTTTCAAAATACTTTCGAGCGACGCCGGCGGTGGAGTCGTACGCGGGAATGCGCGCATGGGCAATGGCGGCAGAACGCCCCAGAAAATCTGTACGAAAGGGGCCGGGTTCGATAATGGTGACGCGGATGCCCAGCGGCTCGACCTCTGCCGCAAGACCTTCGCTGAAGCCTTCGACAGCGAACTTGGTCAAGTTGTAATAGCTCAGGCCCTGTCCGCCGATCAGCCCCGCAACAGACGACAGGTTCAGAATATGGCCAGATTTTTGTTCCCGCATGTGGGGCAGTACGGCGCGCGTCACGTCGACAAGGCCGAAGACATTAGTCGCGACGACCTGCTCGATTTCTGCGTCGCTCGCCTCTTCCGCCGCGCCCACCAGACCGTAACCCGCATTGTTGACCAGCACATCGATGCGGCCGAAGCCGTCGATCGCGTCCTGCACGCCGGCGAGGATGTGTTCTTTCTGCGTGACGTCCAATTCCAGTGCAAGCGCCGTCGCGGGATAACGATCCGTGAAGTCGATGACCTTGTTTTCGTCCCGTGCCGTCGCGACCACGCGTTCCCCGCGCGCCAGCACAGACTCGGCAAGCAATCTGCCGAAGCCCGTGGACGCACCGGTGATGAACCACACCTTGCTACTGTTTTGCTCTGCCATGAAACTTAGACCTTTTCCACGGCTGCTGTGCTTGCCGGGATGTCCGCCGGCCTGGACGCGACCTCCACGTGCTCGCCGGAGGCCTTGGGCATGTACAGCTTTTCAATGGCGAAGACCTTGTTCAGCCGACGCACGAAACGCTCCTCACTGCCGATGAACTTCGCCTTCAGGTAACTTTCAACGCACTCATACGCCAGCGCCTCGCCGATGATGCGCGCGCCCAGAACGATGACGTTCATCTGGTCGTGCTCGACGCCCTGGTGCGCGGAGTAGGTGTCGTGGCACATGCCGGCACGCACGCCGGGCATCTTGTTGGCCGCGACACACACACCTACGCCTGATCCACAGATCAGGATGCCGCGATCCACCGTGCCGGCCATCAGGACCTTGCCGACCTTCTCGGCAAAGTCCGGATAGTCGGACGGTTCGGTGTTGTAGGCGCCCAGGTCCTGCACCTCGTGGCCTAGAGTGGCCACGTGTGCACGGACGAGTTCCTTGAGCGGAAAGCCAGCGTGATCGGAGGCGATGGCAATCTTCATGCTGCGCCTACTTTCCCATGGCTTTCTTGGTCTGCTCCACGATGTTTGCCGGCGAGAAGCCGTACTTTTCCAATACTTCCGGACCGGGAGCCGACGCGCCGAACTTGTCGACACCGATCGCCGCACCGTCGCGGCCGATGTACTTCCACCAGCCCATGGTCGCGCCGGCTTCCACCGAAACCTTGGCGATGCCGTGCGGGAAGATGCTGTCCTTGTACGCCTCGTCCTGCTCTTCGAAGATGCGGAACGACGGCATGGAGATGACGCGCGCCTTGATGCCCGCCTTTTCCAGTTCCGGCAGCGACTGCAGCACGAGTGACACTTCGGAACCCGTGGCGACGATGATCGCGTCGGGGTTTTCTTGCGCGACGAGCACGTAGGCACCCTTACGCGGGCCCTCCAGCGTGTTGTACTTCTTGTCGTCGAGCACCGGCAGGTCCTGCCGCGACAACGCCATGAAGCTGGCGTTGGTTCGCTCGACAGCAAGCGTCCAGCAGGCGGCCGTTTCATTCGCGTCGGCCGGGCGGAAGTCGGTGAGCTGTGGAATCGCGCGCAAGCTCATGAGGTGCTCGACCGGCTGGTGCGTCGGGCCATCCGCGCCGAGGCCGATGCTGTCGTGCGTGAAAATGAACAGAGAGTGCGTGCTCATGAGCGCGGCCATACGGATGGCGGAACGCGCGTAATCACTGAAGACGAAGAACGTGGAGCCGAACGGGATGAGGCCGCCGTGCGCCGCCATGCCGTTGACCGCTGCACACATGCCGAATTCACGCACGCCGAAAAAGATGTTCTTGCCCGCAGGATCGACGTGGAAGCTCGGCGACTCCTTAAAAATGGTCTTGGTCGACGAGGTAAGGTCAGCCGCGCCGCCCACCAGTTCCGGCACATTCTTGCCGATGGCCTCAAGCACCACGTTGCCGGCGGTGCGGGTGGCAATGGGCTTGTCCGTTGGGAAGGGCTTCATGTCCTTGGTCCAGTCGGCCGGCAGCTTCTGTGCAAGTGCGCGCTCAAACTGCTCTGCAAGCTGCGGATTGGCAGCCTTGTACCTGGCGAACAGCTCATCCCACTTCGCTTTGGCCTCAGCGCCCTTGGTCTTGGCCTGCTCCCAGTTTTCTTTCACGCCGGCCGGGATGGCGAAGTCCACATCCGGGTCGAAGCCGAAAAATTCCTTGGTCTTGCGGGTGGCTTCCTTGCCCAGCATTTCGCCGTGCACCTTATTGGTACCGGCCTTGGGCGAGCCATAGCCGATGATGGTGCGCACGCGGATCAGCGAGGGCTTACCCGTCTCTTCCTGCGCGATGCGAATCGCCTGCTCCAGCTTCGGCAGGCTCTCGCCGTCGTCGACGAACTGCACGTGCCAGCCATACGCTTCAAAGCGCTCCGTTACGTTTTCGGTGTAGCTCAGCTCCGTGGGGCCGTCGAGCGAGATCAGGTTGTCGTCGTAGAACACGATCAGCTTGTTGAGGCCGAGCGTGCCGGCGAGCGATGCGCTCTCGTGCGAGATGCCTTCCATCAGATCGCCGTCACCCACGATGCAGTAAGTGTGATGGTTCACGATCTCCATGCCCGGCTTGTTGTAGATCGCGGCGAGGTGCTTTTCTGCAATGGCGAGGCCGATGGACATACCGAAGCCCTGGCCCAGCGGTCCGGTCGTTACTTCCACGCCCGGAGTAAAGCCGTACTCCGGGTGGCCCGGCGCCTTGGAATGCCACTCGCGGAAGAGCTTCAGATCGTCGAGCGAGATGTCGTAGCCCGACAGAAACAGCGCACCGTACTGCAGCATCGACGCGTGGCCGTTCGACAGCACGAAGCGGTCGCGGTTGGTCCACTTGAAGTCCGACGGATCGTGCACCATGTGCTTGGTGAACAGCAGATAGGCAAGCGGCGACAACGCCATGGGCGCGCCGGGGTGGCCGTTCTTCGCCCGCTCAATCGCATCGACTGCGAGCAGCCGGAGTGTATCAATAGACAGCTTGTCGAGATCGCTCATTTCGTCCTCAGAAAGAAAGTGTGCCGCAAAAGTGGTGACGGATGCTCGCAAAACGCGGAAGGTTCGCCCCGTCAGGCCGCATCGTTAGTGTACTCGCGTGATGGTTAGGTGATGGCGACGCTGTAGTTTGCCGGTGTCCAACGGCCCTCAATGAACCAGTGGAGGGCGAATTCGAGCGTACATGGCCCAGCGTCTGCTGTCGGCAAGGTGGCGCAAAAGCCCGGATACCCCAGCAGAACAGCCTTGTCTGTATGGGTCGTCGTCCAGCCGTCCAGCGTCCAGACAACCTGGAACTGAGCTTGGTCGACAATGGCAATCCGCTTGCCGCGCGGCACCTGAGAGAGCGGCCGTGTGACCTGGAAATATTCCACTTCGCTGACAAAGGTTCGTTCCGCGTGCTTTACGCCGTATCGATTTTCGACCACGGAGATGCGGTCGAATACACGCCCATCCACCACGGAACGCAGCAGCTTGATGTACTCCGCATGCGCCCACACCAGCGGCTGGGCAGAGAACGCCGACTGGCCGAAGTACAGGCCTTTGTCCGGCATGTCCTTGTAGTCCCACACCTGCTCCGGCAGCATACCGCCGATCGACGAAAACTGCTCCATTGCCTTAATGAGTGAAGCGGTATCGCCACCTGCCGCGAGCTCATAGTGCGCGCGCTCCCCGGTAAGGATCGGCCAGGCACGCCCCTGGCCGTAGTGGATGAACGGACCGCCGTCTTTTTGCTGCCCATAGCCGTCATGGTTGTAGCGCCGCCAGCACGTGCCGTTGGGCGTGTCGATTTTCAGCACGTGGTCCGCGACCTTGATCGAATCGACAATAAGGGGATCGTCCGCGCGCCGAATGCCATAGCGCACAAGCTCCAGAAATCCACCGTCGATTACCTCATTCGCGGCAAAGTTGAAGCATTCGCCGGGTGCGCGGTTTGCAATGTTGTAGTGCCCAAGGCCAAGGTCCGGGTTGTAGAACGGCTCGCCCGGCTTCGGCGGATTGATGCGGACGTAATGTCGCTTGATCTCAGGCAGAAGCACGCCGTCATCGGTCGTGGTCCACTCGTCCAGGTGCGCTTCCAGCCAGTCGGCGTAACTCTCCAGAAAGGCGCCAAGCTCGTCGGCCCGATGCGCGCGCGCGATGTCTGCCGCGCACAGCAGACCGCTGATGACGACGGCCAGCGTGGACGGCGAATAGCCTGAGGCCTCTTCCCAGCGTTCCTGCTGGGTAACCGGCGCATACCGCACCAGGAACGACGCCGCCTGCTCCACAAACGGAAACAGGTCGAAGTCGCCTACACCGTCTGCCTTCCACAGCCGCCATGCCAGAATGACCGGGAATGCCACCTCATCGAGCTGAATCCCCGACCAGTACGGTGTGCCGTCAATCCAGAAATTCTGTGCAAACGAGCCGTCGGGCCGCTGCGTGCACGCCAGATATACCAGCGCACGGCGTGCGGTATCGATGCGGCCACACGCAAGCAGCGCCGTTGCCGACTGGATCATGTCGCGCGTCCACACCAGGTGGTAGCCGCCCAGATCGTCGTCGCCTTTGGCATTGCCCCAGGGAATGGACGCGGACGCGATGAACGCCCCGGAAAACTGCTTGTCCTCATGCGCCAGGATAATGTTGTGGCTGATGCGCATAAGCCGGCCGTTATCGGTCGATGCGGCGGCGAGGCGCGCCGGTGATTCCGCGCGGTGCCACTGCTCGATAAATCGCTTCAGGT
>CBAAAH010000015.1:0-4096 GCA_964658865.1 uncultured Granulicella sp. | reverse complement strand
AGGTGCACGGCAAACGGCACCGACAACGACTGCATCACGCCGGCAAGGGAGGCGTGGTTCCCTTCACCGAAGCCGATGGCGACGGTGAACTCGCGCGTGCGGCTCAGATCGATTTCGCCGGTAAGCGCAAGATTGCCGTCTAGCGCCTCGCCGAATTGCCAGTCCATCCGCATGTTTTCTTTCAGGTCGCGGAACCCGTCGGACGTACCCGCATATCCGCAGGAGCTACGGGAAAACCCGCAATCGACGCCCATGGCCACGGTGTATTTGTTCTTCCACGCCACCAGGAGACGGCGTCCCGCGACCTCCACCGACCGCGCCGAATTCCCCGCGCCACCACCGTCCAGGTGCGGTGCCAGCAGCGTGTAGCACTTCATGCGCGAGAGTACCGCTTCCTCTCCCTCCACCTTTACGTGCATTAGCACCACCGGATGGTGCGGGTCGGCGATGATCTGCTTGGTAATTGTGTACCGCTCCTGCGCATCTGTCGCCGTCAACTGAACCGCGAGTGCGTCCGAATCGATGTAGCGAAAGCGGTACTGCAGGTCGCGCTTTTCCTCATGCACAAACGTCTCACCATCGGTAAACAGCAGCTCCATGTCGCGAATCTGCGGCCGGTCGATGGTGGGGTAATACATCTCGTTGAGTGTGCCGTGCGACACGGTAAACCACACCCGGCTGGCGGCGGAATAGGCCGTTCCAACGGTATCTTTTTTGCTGGTCGTCCAGCGGGGTGGAATGCCGGGTGAACCGAAAGCCGGGCCCTGGTCCTTAAACCACTTGTACTCTGCAGCGGTGGGCATCATGGTTGCTCCATTAGAACCCATAACCGCGCCCGGCGGGGACCAGGATCGTGCAAATCCCGAAGCGATGGCCATGCCTTTGCACTGGGTAAAGCGGCTGTTCGCTGCATCCACCCTTTCGCTGGACGCATCCAAGCGAACGATACCTGCGGTGTGCCCTTATCCTGCGCCGCTCAACTTCTCGTACCACGTGTACTCACGCCAGGAGATTTCCCGTGCCTTTTGAATTGCCGCCGCTGCCCTACGATTACGCCGCGCTCGAGCCCCACATCGACGAAGCGACCATGAAGCTGCACCACGATAAGCATCACGCCACCTACGTCACCAACCTGAATGGCGCGGTTGAAAAGCATACTGAACTGGCCAGCAAGACTGTCGAAGACCTACTGAAGAACCTGGACGCCGTGCCGGAAGATGTGCGCGCCGTTGTGCGGAACAACGGTGGTGGCCATGTAAACCACACCATGTTCTGGACGTTGATGAAGCCCAACGGCGGCGGCGAACCGCAGGGTGCCATCGCCGAGCAAATCAAGGCAGACTTCGGTGACTTCGAGACGTTCAAAAAGAGCTTCAACGAACTGACCGCAAAGCAGTTCGGCTCGGGCTGGGGATGGCTCATCTTCAAGGGTGACAAACTTGCCATTGTGACGACACCGAACCAGGACAATCCCATCAGCCAGGGAAGCTACCCCATTCTCGGCAACGATGTCTGGGAGCACGCCTACTACCTGAAGTACCAGAACAAGCGCCCCGAGTACCTGGCCAACTGGTGGAACACGGTGAACTGGGAAGAAGTGAACAAGCGCTTCGAAACAGCAAAGAACTACAAATAATTCCGGTAAATTGCCTATGCAGTGGAAGGCCGCGTATAGACGCGGCCTTCCCCTGCATTCCGTCATCTGCAGCGAACACCTGGAACAATATTCGGAAATGTCGCTGTTTTCACCGGAAATGCTGAAGCATTTTCCAGGCGAATCCACGGCTTCGCGATGCTCTCATAGAAACTATGGAACTCGGCACATCCACGAATGCACACACAAAGGCACGGTGGGCCTCACCCAGCACAGGGCCGTCCGGTGCCATCTTCTTTCTGCCAGTGGCGCTCATGCTGCTCGTCATTGCGTCCGAGTCCACCCGGACGGCGGGCGCGGGGAACACGCTGTACCTGCTCCTCGCCTTCATCCAACACCTGCATCTCGGCGCGTGGTTTATCGATGTGGTGCTGACCAACCAGGAACTCCGCAAGCTCGGCCACATGACCGGCTACGGCATGCTTGGATTGCTCACCGCCCGCGGTTACCTGCGCGCTCAACTCGCGCGTGCGCCCTGCGACTGGAGCGCCGCGATAACCCGGGCCGCCAGTATGGGGATACTGTGTGCTGGCCTCGTCGGATCGATCGACGAGTGGCACCAGAGCTTTCTTCCCGGTCGCAATTCGTCGATCAATGATGTTGCCATCGATATGTTGGGAGCCGTGGTCTTTGTGCTCCTGTTCCGTTTTGTCAGTACATGGAACAGGCGCCACACTTCACGCTAGGACGCGACTTTTTGCAGGCTGTTCAACCGGCCCTGCCAGCACGTAGCAGTCAGGCCACACAGCACCAGCGCTCCGAATGTGTCCAAGAGAACATCCGTCGCCAAGCCGGTGCGGCTTGGAATATGGGTCTGATGCAGTTCGTCCAGCGATGCCACAACTGCCGTACAGCAGATGGCCATCTGCAGGGCCCACCGCCGCCACACATCCGTAGACCTCAGACGCAGCGGCATCAGCCACGTCAGCAGCCACGCGCGCAGCCAGGTAAGCCCCAGCGTTCCATAGCCGAGAAAGTGTCCCGTCTTTCGCAGAACGTGATGGATCGTCTCCCATCGGTCGTCGCCAATAGGACCGGCAATGGCTTCAAGCAACGGGCGCAGCATGGCTCCGGTGTGCATGCTTGAAAAACCATCCGTCGACTCACGCACGATCACGAGTAGCATGACAAGCACGGGTACCCAGACAAGTGCCAGATACGCCGTCCGGCTTCGCGCGCGCAGGGCTGTTCGCCCACCAAGCAAAACGCCCCGTTCCATGCTGCCTGCCTTCTTCTCCATACAAGGTTCGCACATACATTCCAAGAAAAAAGGGTGCACGCGATCGCGCACACCCTTCTTTCCAGCGACTTCCCTGTAACTTGCACGTGCAAGCTACAGGGCATGGTTACTCGTTGTTGTCGGTCGGCATGTTCTCGTCCGGAGCAGCCTGCTCGGCCATGGCCTTCTGCATCTCTTCGCGCTTCTTCTCGCGAACCTCCGCACGCTTCTGGCTCTTCTCGTTCAGCTCAGTCTCCGCGCCCAGCAGTTCGATGATGGCCTTTTCGCCACCGTCACCCTGACGGAAGCCCGAGCGCACAATGCGCAGATAGCCACCGTTACGATCGCCATAACGCGGTGCCACCGTCGCGAACAGGCGCGACACGGAATCCGGCGTCATCAGGAATGCGGCTGCCTGGCGGCGCGCATGCACGTCTCCACGCTTGCCCAGGGTGATCATCTTCTCAACCAGAGGACGAACTGCCTTTGCTTTCGCAACGGTTGTCTCGACACGATCTTCCACCACAACCGACGTCACCAGGTTGCGCAGCAGTGCGCGGCGGTGGCTCGGGTTGCGTCCAAGTTTATTTCCTGCTTTACGATGCCGCATGACTCACACTCTTTCAAAAAGGGATCAGGGAACGGCACCTGTGCGTTCACCCGTGTTGCTCGCCGCGGACATACCCGCCGGCACTTACTGAGTCGTTGCCCGGACTTCCTCGCGAAAGTAGGTCCGGACTGCAGGATGCATGGTGAGGAAATGCAGGATGTCCCCTGTTTCCTCACCCCTGTTCCCTGCTTAGAAGTTTTCCGTCTCCGGAATGCCGAACTCTTCGTCCTCTTCCTCGTCTTCATCTTCGTCGTCAAAATTCCCGAACGAAGCCGCGAGCGTTGCTGCAGGCAGAACTGAAGTCGGTCCTGGAACCGGATTGCCGCTCTCGTCGATCTTCATGCCCAGCGACAAGCCCATCTGTGCCAGGATTTCCTTGATCTCATTCAGACTCTTGCGGCCGAAGTTCTTCGTCTTCAGCATCTCGGCTTCTGTCTTCTGAATAAGCTCGCCAATGGTTGCGATATTCGCATTCTTCAGGCAGTTATAGCTGCGAACGCTCAGTTCCAGCTCTTCCACGGAACGGTTGAGATTATCGTTCCGCATCGCCGGACCGTCATGCCCGCCGTCCAGACCTGTCTCCATCTCCTCTTCGAAGTTGATGAAGATGGAC
>CBAAAH010000014.1:13096-18562 GCA_964658865.1 uncultured Granulicella sp. | reverse complement strand
GGCGGCCCGTTTTTTGGCTGCTGTCTTTTTGGCTGTCGTTTTATTCGCGGCTACCTTTTTCGCCGCAGGTCGATCAGGCTCACCTGCTTTGGCTGGCGTCTTTTCGGCGGGAGCTTTCTTTGCCGGAACCTTTTTGCCAGCGCGCTTTGCCGGTATTGCCGCCGCATCTTCGCTCTGGTAGCCCAGAAAACCTGCCCAACGCAACTCAGGGCTGCCACCATTGTTCGCCTGCGCTCGTTCAACGGCGAGCCGCGCAACCTTGTCCACGATCCACTCAAAATTCTGTTCACCAACCGAGTGCAGGTCCGCATCCGGTGCCGGGTTCATGAAGTCGATGGCATATGGCACGCCGTCTTCGACGGCAAATTCGACGGTATTAAGGTCGTATCCAAGCGCGCGGCACAGCGTTAAGGCATCGCGCTCTACCCGAGCGATCAGGGCCTTATCATACGTCGGCGGATTTTTTACATAACGCTCGTGATGCGGCCGTGACGGATCATACGGCATGATAAGAACATCTTTTTGGCCAACGACATAGCAGCGAAAGTACTCGCGGAACTTTACCGCTGCCTGCAGCGTCATGCACTGGTTTCCGCTCTTGTCATAGGCGTGAAAGAACTCGTGCGCATTGTGCACCTGCGAAACGTCGCGCCAGCCGCCACCGTCAATCGGCTTCAGAAACGCGGGAAAGCCAACATAGTCGAAGATCGCTTCCCAGTCGTAGGGATACTGCTGGTTGCGAAACGAAATTTCGTTCGTGTCCCGTGGCAGTTCCTTGTGCGGCACAATAACCGTTTTCGGCACGGCAACGCCCAGCTTCGCGGCGAGTGCGTAGTTGAAGAACTTGTCGTCCGCGCTCCACCAGAACGGGTTGTTGATCACGTCGGTCCCGGTAAGCACGGCATTCTTCAGGTAACTGCGGTAAAACGGCACATCGTGCGAAATCCGATCGATGATCACGGAATAACCGCTCGGCACGCCCTCTTTTACCGTGCTCACCATCATAAACTCCGCACGAATGTCTGGCAGATTCATGCTATTCACGCGATCAACGAACGCCTGGGGAAAGGTGTTCTCCTGCCCAAAAAGAATACCGATGGTCTTCACGTCGAAATTTCTCCTGAAAGCTGAAAGCGCGTTGACTCTTTGATGTTGCGCGGGTACGAAGCGTTCCTACAGGTACACCTGAGCCATCTGTTTCCACCACGGCCAGTCGTGCCCGGTGCCGTCACCCCAAACATCCAGTCTCACCGGGATGCCCTTCTCGCGCATGATGGCAGCCAAACGCTCGTTATCGTTCCAGCATTGGTCGTTGTGCCCCGTTGCCAGAATAAAGGTGTTCTGCCGCATCCGGTCCAACTGCCAACTTGCGCCCAGATTGGGGAGAAAGTGCGTCGGCAAGGTGAAGTAGGTGTCGTCATCGTAGTGGCCGCGCAAAAACGGCGTCACCATATCGAAGGCGCCGCTCATGCTCAACATCGCGGTAATCCGGTCGGGGTGACGCAACGCCATGCTTGCCGCATGAAATCCGCCGAAAGAACAGCCGAGCACCGCCACGGTCTCGCGCCAGGTGCGCCGGCGGATGTGTGGCATCAGCTCGTCCATGACGTACCGTTCGTATTGCAGGTGACGGTCGATGCGCCACCGCCCCGGCACATGGTGTGCGTACCAGCTTTCACAATCCACCGAATCCACGCACCACAGTTGAATTTCGCCGCGATCGATCTTGTCCGCAACGGCATCCACCATGCCGAACTGCTCAAACTCAAAGAATCGGCCGTTTGACGTTGGAAAGACGATGATCGGCAGACCCGCATGGCCGAATACCAGCCGCTCCATCCGTCGGCCGAGCGCGCCGGAATCATCTACGTGGTACTCGCGATGCATCGTGCGGCCCCTGCCCTTTCGATAGCGGTTGCACAGCACATCCGCCGCGCCTGCTACCCTGCTGAAATCGTACCGTATGACAATCAGTGGCACGCCATTTCGCTCGGCAGCATCGTTCCCGGACAGATTTTCGATGAGTCTGCCGTGAGCAACCGTGTTCTCGGCGTCTCCACGGGGCAACTCTCGCTCGCGCCACATACGGGCGAGCGCTACCTCCGCATTCAAAACTGGATCTCTGACACATTACCCACTCCGCGCGATCTGTTCGTTTACCTGCCGGAAGCGTATCTCGCTGAGCCGGAGCGCCGCTTCCCGGTGCTGCTGCTGCACGATGGCCAGAACCTGTTCGACGGCAACCTGTCGTATGTCAAAGGCAGCACATGGCATTGCGGAGAAACGGCAGACTGGACCATCGGCGAAGGTTCCGTGACGCCGCTGATCCTGGCCGGGATCGGCAATACCGGCGAGGAACGGATGGCCGAATACACCCCGACACCCGACACCCGTCTGGGCGGCGGCAAGGGCCGGCTTTACGCCAGGGTTTTGGTCGAGGAACTCCTGCCCGTCCTGCGGCGCGACCTGCGCCTAAGGGCAGGACCGGAGCACACCGGCATCGCCGGATCGTCGCTTGGTGGCCTGATCTCGCTCGCGATTGCATTGCAGTATCCACAGGTATTCGGCAGGGTGGGCGTGCTTTCGCCTTCCCTCTGGTGGAACAACCGGTCCATTCTGGACGAAGTCCGCGCCTTGCCTGCGAGGCTGCCGCTGCACCTGTGGATCGACATGGGTACGGCAGAAGGCGAGGTACACCTGCGCGATACCGACCTGCTGACGCACCTACTGCAGCGCAAGGGCTGGGTGCTGGACAAGACTTCGACCCCGCCACGGTCGCTGTCCCTGCCCCGCGGTAGCCGCCTGCGCAACCTAGCTAGCCCATTGGAACGGCTCAGGGTCACCGCACCCGGCAGCCCCGTGGACATGCATTATGAACGTGTGCCCAACGGCTTACACAATGAGGCGGCCTGGGCAGCGCGCTTCGGCAAGGTGCTGCAGTTCCTGTTTCCGGCGTGAGCAATACCGGAATCGAAGCCCATCGTTGCACCGCCAGTGGTGCAATCCCTTGCATAATCCGCGAAAATCGGCCATACTCATACGGTTGGAGGCAGTGTGTGCACCCGCATACCGTCTGCGTGGCACACCCCTGAGTCTAATCGTTTTAGAAGAACGATCCATTCCCAGCGCGCCATCCCAAACAAGTTCAGGATTTGAGAGGTAACACCCCGTGGTTATGATTCGTCTCGCCCGCGTAGGCGCCCGCAAGCAGCCGCACTACCGCATCGTCGTTATTGAAAAGGACCGCGCGCGCAACGGCCGCTCGATCGAAGTCGTCGGTACCTACAACCCCCGCACGGAGCCCGCAACGGTCATCCTGAAGCGGGACCGCATTGCATACTGGCAGTCCGTGGGCGCGCAGCCTTCTGAGATCGTGGCCAAATTGCTGAAGAAGAATCCTGCGCCCGCAGTAGACGAGACCAAGGCCGAAACTGTCGCAGCATAATCTTGAAGGCGTGGCAGGAAGTCGATCCTACTTTCCTGAAATGAAACATTCTTAATTCAATAACACCATCGGTACCGCTTTTCGGGTGCCGATGGTGTTACTGTTTGCGTGATATGGCTGCGTTGAGTACGTCAACTGTCCTAGTGTTGAACGCAGCGGCCGAGTGTAACTCCAGAACACACCGGTACTTCCAAGACGCAAGGGCACTGCATGACTTTATTTCCCCAGAACACCATTCCGGATCATGCCATCCAATTGGCGGATCTGCTCCTTGGCATTGCTCGATCGCTTGTGGATCAACCAGAAGCACTCAAAATCGAGACCTCGCAGGATGAGTCGGGCACCACGCTCCGCCTCTATGTCTCACCGGCAGACCTCGGGAAAGTCATCGGCAAGCAGGGCCGCACGGCACGATCACTGCGCACAATTCTTAGTGCAATCGGCAGTAGGTCCAACCATCGCTACACGCTGGACATCGTTGAACTTCCGTAACGCGTGGGCACCGCCTCTCTCACTTTCAAAGCCCGTCTGAATCTGCCATGCTGTTGCTGTGACGACTCATGAGGATTGGATTACCCTTGCCCGCATCGCTCGCCCACAGGGCCGCCGTGGCGAGGTGCTATGCGATTTGTTCACTGATTTTCCGGAACGCTTTGCCGAGCGGCGGTCGCTGTTTTTGCGGCGCGGCGAAACATCCGCAGGCACACCGGTGACGCTGGAGGAGTTCTGGTTGCCCACCGGCAACTCCGCAGGCCGCATCGTGCTGAAGTTCGACACATGCAACAGCATCACCGAGGCCGAATTGATTGTCGGCAGCGATGTTGTGCTTCCGGCGTCAGAGCGTGTGACGCTGGAAGCGGATACCTTTTACGTGAGTGACCTACAGGGTTGCGCTGTGATCAATCTGGCCGGCGGCGACGGTCCGGACGAGCTGGGCACCGTCACAGACGTTCAATTTCCAACGGACACCACAGGCCGCAGGCTCGACGACGCTGCGCCGATCCTGGTCGTTACCCGCGTGAACGGTGACGAGATCCTGATCCCACTGGCCAAAGAGTTTCTGAAGAACCCCGACCTGACACGTCGGCGCATCGAGATGCACCTGCCGCATGGCTTGGTCGAAGCGAATGGCTGAAGCCGCCGCACAGGTGCCTCTGCGCTTCGATATCCTCACGATTTTTCCCGCGTTTTTCGACAGTATCTTCGCGCAGGGTGTCGTCGCACGAGCGTTGAACACCGGTATCGCGTCCGTGGTGGCAACCGATCTTCGTGACTTCGCGACCGACCGGCATCGTACCGTCGACGACCGCCCGTTCGGTGGTGGCGAAGGCATGGTGCTCAAGCCCGAGCCCATTTTCGCCGCGACGGCAGCCCTTGGCATCACGCCCAAAGGCGAACGCAAAGGAACACGGGAAACAGTGATTCTGCTATCGGCACAGGGCGAACGATTTACCCAGGCGGTCGCCCACGAACTGCAATCCGTCCAGCGTATCGTGCTGTTGTGCGGACGATACGAGGGTGTAGACGAACGCGTGACGCAGCACCTGTGTGACCGCGAGCTTTCTATCGGCGACTACGTGCTTTCCGGCGGTGAGCTTGGTGCGGCGGTAATTGTCGACGCTGTGACGCGCCTTTTGCCGGGCGTGCTGGGCAACGCCGATTCCGCACACTACGAGAGCTTTGGTGTGGGTCACGATCGCAGCGACAGTGCGGCAGATGCGGCTCCGCGTGCCGTTTCCCCGGCAGCAGGCCTCCTGGATTACCCACACTACACGCGGCCTGCCGAGTACGACGGTATTGCAGTGCCGGCAGTGCTGCTGGCAGGCGATCATGCAGCGATTCGTGCGTGGCGCCGCGAACGTGCGCTGGAAAAAACGCTGCACAATCGTCCGGACCTGTTGGAGAACGCTTCGCTGGAGGGCAAGGACCGCCACACGCTGGAACGTTTGCGGCAACGTTCGTCGAACACTTGACGGCAGACGTTCGCGTGCCGGCGCAGATTTGCCGAATACGCCAGCAAA
>CBAAAH010000014.1:0-13086 GCA_964658865.1 uncultured Granulicella sp. | reverse complement strand
AGACGACTCTAAGCAAGGAAACTTTCGTCATGTCGATTCATCCCATCATGCAGAAGCTCGCGGCCAAGCTCGAGCGCACCGATCTGCCCGCATTCGCCCCCGGCGATACCGTTCGTGTCCAGGTAAAGATCAAGGAAGGCGACAAGGAGCGTCTGCAGGCGTTTGAGGGCATGTGCATTGCTCGCAAGAACGGTCCGCAGGGCACCTTTACCGTCCGCAAGATGAGCTTTGGCCAGGGTGTCGAGCGCATCTTCCCGTACAACTCCAAGGTCGTCGACAAGGTCGAAAAGATCCGCTCGTACGAGGTTCGTCGCGCCAAGCTGTTTTATCTGCGTGGTCTGCGTGGCAAGGCTGCGCGTCTGCGCGAAGTTGGCCGCACCGCTTAGTTCTGCTGCTTCTCCTCTACGAAAGCGCCGGCAACTTGCCGGCGCTTTTACGTGTTTGCGCAATGTTTGGATGGATAGGATCAGGATCATCGACTCATTTTGAGCCAGGGTTGTAACTGGGGCAGGTTGAGTGGCCTTGCCATCAGCGTCCAGCGTCGGCGCGAAAGATGTTTTGCCCTGCAGCTTCAGGAAGGTAGCGTCGTTTCCTTATTTCGCGCGCGATTTTCAGCGTAACGTTCGCGCTTGCGCCAAGCAAAATGACGCTCCGGGAAAGTACACCGACTGTCTGGACGACTGAAGCTCACCCACCCAATCGAGCGATACGAGTAGAAAGCGGGCCGCTGGTTATAAACTTGGTCCTATCCATGGCGGCAACCACCAGAACGAAAAAGACACCCTCTGCCATTCCGCCAGAGCTGCACCGCAAGCGCCCGCTCATTCCGCCGGGCAAAACCAAAGAGCAGATGCTGCGCCAAGCCGTGTGCAGCGATGCGCCCGAGCAGGCGCTGCGGTACAAGGGCTTTCGCGTGATTGCGGGCGTGGACGAGGTGGGCCGCGGTGCGCTGTTCGGACCCGTGGTCGCGGCGGCAGTCATCCTGCCCAACCGGACGGACCGGCTGCAGCGGCTGGGTCTGCGCGACAGCAAACAACTCGACCGCGAGAGCCGTGAGAGCCTAGACCGCGAAATTCGTAAGTGTGCCATCGCCTTTGCCATCGGAGAGGTAGACTCGGTCGGAATCGACACCATCAACATCTACCAGGCATCGCGCCTGGCCATGCGTTTGGCGGTAGAGCAGTTGCAGCACGCGCCCGATCACCTGCTGATCGACGCCCTGCGCATCGACCACGCCTGCGCGCAGACGAAGCTTATTTATGGTGATTCCCTGTCGGTGTCCATTGCGGCCGCTTCGGTCATTGCGAAGGTGTACCGCGACGGCATGATGCGCACGCTCGATCGGGAGCACCCTCAGTACGGCCTCGCCTCGCACAAGGGCTATGCCACGCCGGAGCACCGCGCCGCGCTGCAACGTCATGGACCGTGTGCGCTGCATCGTCGCTCGTTCGCACCGGTGGCGAGATTTTATGGCGAGGCCGCGCTGCAACAGGCGCTTTCGCTACAACACGAGCGGGAATTGCGCGATGAAGACCTGCTGGAAGACGAAGCAATCAAGGAGTTCGACACTTGCCTGGAAAACTGACGAGCGACATGAAAAGTATTGCGGAAACAACCGAAAGCAAACGGCTGCTCTGCGTCGTCGCCCACCCCGACGATGAGTGCTTCGCCTTTGGTGGAGCGCTCGCCCTGGCCGTGCAGGCCGGGTGGGAAACGAGCGTTATCTGCCTGACGGATGGCCAGGCGGCAACGAACCGGGGAACGTCCGACGATGGCAAGGCACTGGGCGCGATGCGCCGGGATGAGTTCGTCCGGAGCTGCGCGGTGCTCGGCATCACGCAGCACGAATTGCTGGACTACCAGGATGGCCAGCTTGAGTTCGCGAACGTAAGCGTCGCCGCGGGACGCATCGTTGAACGCATGCGAACCTTCAAGCCACACGTGGTGCTGACCTTCGGCATGGACGGATCGCTCAACGTACACCCCGACCACATGATGGTGTCGGCGATCACGAGTGCGGCGTTCCACTGGGCAGCGCGGCCGAAGCGCTATCCCGAGCAGAACCTGCCACCATGGCAGGCGGAGCGGCTCTACCACCAGAGCACCAATTTCACCCTTCCCGACCGCGAGCCCGAACTGCCCGCACCGTGGACCGTTCGGCTCGATATCCGCGCCGTGAAGGCGATCAAGGAAGCGGCATTTCGCGAGCACACGTCCCAACTGCCGGTACTGGACAAGGTACAGCCATTCTGGGACGAGTACGGCCACGAGGAGTTTTACACGCTGGTTGCAACGCGCGAACCGCAACCGATCACGGTGACGGACACCCTGCTTTAACTACAGTGTGCGCAGGGTTGCCACCGGTTGTGCGGCCTTGCGACGCGGGTCCCACCATTGCCACACAGGCCGTGCCGCCAGCAGCAATGCGAGCACGACCGTATCGGTCAGTGGCTCCAGATTGCCCTTCTTTACCAGCCACCAATAGTGCAGAATTGCCAGCACCGCCGCTCCATAGACCGTGCGGTGCAGCGTCTGCCACGCGCGTCCGCCCATTTTGCGCAGCATCCACTGCGGCGACGTCACGGCAAGCGCGAGCAGAATGACCCAGGCAAGCAGACCCACCTGGATAAATCGCCGTTTCGCCACATCGTCGGCGATGGTGGGCCAAACATCCTTACCCTTTTGGACGATCGCCGCGAACTGGTGCGCCTTCAGGTCGGCAAGCGCACCCGGTAGGTCGAATCCGCTGAAGAGAAAAACGTACGTGAGCAGGTGCAGCGTCGCGTAGAAAAACGCGAACAAGCCGATCATGCGGCGAAAGCGCACCAGCCACGCCAGCCGTGACGAGAGCCGCCGCACCGGCGAAATGGCAAGGCCGCCCAGCAAAAAATATACCGCCCAGTTTCCGGTGAAGTGCGTGATGGTCGCTACCGGATCGCTGCCGAGCGCATCCGTGCGAAACCGCTGGATTAAGACCAACAGAGGTACCAGACATGAAAGAAAAACAATCGGTTTCAGCAGACGAAGAGCACGGCTAGACATACGGTCGGAAGGTCTTTCTGCAGTATGGCAACGTTAGAAGTTTTTGTTCAGATCCATGCCCTGGTACAGGCCCGCTACCTGGTCGGCATACCCGTTGAACGGCAGCGTCGGCACACTGCGAGGAAAGGTGGACGTGTCGATGCGACGCTCATGCGCCTGGCTCCAGCGCGGATGGTCGTGGCCGGGGTTCACATTCGAATAGAAGCCATACTCTCCCGGTGAAAGCTCATTCCAACTGGTGGTAGGCTGCTCTGCCACAAAACGGATTTTTACGATGGATTTCGCCGACTTGAAGCCGTACTTCCACGGCACGATCACGCGTACCGGCGCGCCTTCCTGATTCTCCAGCGTGTCGCCATAGCTGCCGAACGTCAGCAGCGTGAGCGGGTGCATCGCTTCGTCCATGCGCAGGCCCTCGCGATAGGGAAAGTCGATGGCGGAGGCCTCGGGCATCTGCTTGCGGTCGAACATGCTGACGAACTCCACGTACTTCGCAGTCGGCAGCGGGCGTGCAAATTTGATCAACTCGGCAAGCGAGTAGCCGACCCATGGCACCACCATGCTCCATGCTTCCACGCAGCGAAAGCGGTAGGTGCGATCTTCCAGCGGGCGGTAACGCATCAGGCTGTCGATATCGATCGTCTTCGGGTTTGCGCACAGGCCTTCGAGCGCTACGGTCCATGGCCGCGTCTGCAACGTATGCGCGTGCAGCGAAGGATCGCGCTTATCGGTGCCGAATTCGTAAAAATTGTTGTACGTGATGGCTTTCGGCTTTGGCGTGATCGTCTCACCGGACAGCGAAAATGGGCCGGGATGCGTGGGCAGCTTCGACGAAGCATACGCCGTGGTTGGGTTGCCGATGGGCGGCAGCCGCTTCCACGCCTCGTAGCCCAGCCCCGCCGCCGCCAGGCCGCCGAAGATCAGGTTGCGGCGATTCAAAAATTTCTCTTTGGGCGTAATCTCCGACGACAGAAACTTCGGTGTGTCGTTGCTCATGCACTCCCTCTTCCACTTTTGCCGGCGATCGATTCACCCGTCCGGCACCGTCTTTATTAAGACGAGTTCCGGTACGCCTTCGGTTTGGTTCGATGGCATATGCCATGCGATGCTTGCGGAAGCCCCGCGGTTACGCCAGACTGTGGAAGCTGTCTTAAGGAGCTTCTGCCATGGCTGACATTTCCGGCGCGCGCGAAGGCGTGCTGTACAACACCGCGAACCTGCTGCTGAACGCTCGCCGCACGGGTGTGGCGATCGAGAGCCTGCCTGCCGACCTGATGCCCGCCAATGATGCCGAAGCCTTCTTCGTGCAGGATGTGATGATGCAGGCCTATGGCACCATCGGCGGCTACAAGATCGGCGCACGCGGGCCGCAGCAGGAGCCGTTCTTCGCGCCCATGCCCGCAGCCTGGATGGGCGAGAACGGATCGCTTTTCCGCGGCGCCATGCACCGGCTGCACGGGGTAGAGGCAGAGATCGCTTTTCGCATCGGCACGGATCTGCCACCACGCTCGACACCGTACACGCGCGAGGAGATCGTCGCGGCCGTCGCATCGTGTCATCCCGCGATCGAGATCGTTGAAGCTGCCTTTATCGATCCGCGTGCTGTGCCGCGCGAGGCGTCGTTTGCCGACATGCAGATGCATGGCGGCTTCGTCGCGGGTCCGGCCATTGCGGACTGGAAGTCGATCGACTGGTCGACCGAGGCTGTCACGCTGACGATCGACTCCAGCGTGCGCGCGGAAAAGATCGGGTCGAACCCCGGCGGCAACGACTTGCTGCGCCTGCTGGTGTACCTGGCGAACGAGGGCGCGGGGCGCACGAAGGGTCTGCGCGCGGGCCAGTTCATCACCACCGGCAGTTGGACCGGGCTGCTGTGGGCAAATGCGCTCGACGCCGTGCGCGTGGAGTTTGCCCATGCCGGCCAGGTATCGCTGCAGTTCGCGGGACGAGGAGAATAACGGTGTCTGTCGAACGATTCGCTCCACAGACTGCCGCGGCAGAGACGATTTTGAACCCCGCCGCGCTCGATTTTCTTGTCACCCTGCATCGTGAATTCAACGCTCGCAGGCTTGATCTACTAGCCGCGCGCGAAGACCGGCAGGCACGCATCGACGCCGGTGAGCGTCCGGATTTTTTGCCGCAGACGCAGGCCATTCGCGACGGCGATTGGCGTTGCGCGGTCATCCCGGCAGACCTCCAGGACCGCCGCGTCGAAATCACCGGACCCGTCGAACGCAAGATGGTGATCAATGCGCTGAACAGCGGCGCGCGCGTCTTCATGGCCGACTTCGAAGATAGCACCACACCCACGTGGAACAACCTGCTGGAAGGCCAGGTGAACCTGCGCGATGCCGTGCGCCGCACCATCTCCTACGCCGATGCCGGAACCGGCAAGGACTACGCGCTTGTCGAAAAGCCAGCGGTCCTCTTCATCCGCCCACGCGGCTTTCACCTGGATGAAGCCCACCTGCGTATCGACGGCGACGTGCTTTCCGGCTCTATCTTCGACTTTGGGCTGTACCTCTTCCACAACGCGAAGGAGCTGCTCCAGCGCGGCAGCGGTCCATACTTGTATCTGCCGAAGCTGGAGTCGCACCTGGAAGCCCGGCTGTGGAACGATATCTTCGTGCGCGCGCAGCAACTGATCGGCGTGCCCCACGGCTCCATCCGCGCCACAGTTCTCGTCGAAACCATCCTGGCCACGTTTGAGATGGACGAGATCCTGTACGAACTGCGCGACCACTCCGCCGGCCTGAACTGCGGCCGCTGGGATTACATCTTCTCGTTCATCAAAAAGCTCGCCGCTGATCGATCCGTGCTGCTGCCCGACCGCGCACAGGTCACGATGACGACCCACTTCATGCGGTCGTACAGCAAACTGGCCGTCAAAACGTGCCACCATCGCGGCACCCACGCCATGGGCGGCATGAGTGCGTTCATCCCCATCAAGAGCGACCCCGAGGCGAACGAACGCGCACTGGCCCAGGTGCGCGCCGACAAGGAACGCGAGGCGACCGACGGTCACGACGGCACGTGGGTTGCACACCCCGCCCTCGTTCCGATTGCACGCGAGGTGTTCGACCGCCTGATGCCGGGGCCGAACCAGATCGGCCGAACCTTCGACGACTACATTGCCACCGCCGACGACCTGCTGCAGGTGCCGCATGGCCCCATCACCGAGGCCGGTCTGCGGCAAAACGTCGCCGTAGGCCTGGGATACGTGGAGGCATGGCTGCGCGGCATCGGCTGCGTGCCTCTGTTTCACCTGATGGAAGACGCGGCGACCGCCGAAATCAGCCGTGCGCAGTTATGGCAGTGGGTACACCATCACGCCACGCTGGACGACGGCCGCCTGGTGACGGCAGCTCTGGTCGAAGCCGCGATTGTCGACGAACTCGCAAAGGCGAAGGTGACCGTGCATGCGGCCCGCTACACCGCCTATGAGCGCGCCGCTGACCTCATGCGTTCACTCATTGCCTCCGACCGGTTCGCCAATTTTCTGACCGAACCCGCGTACGCCGAGGTGCTCCGCGAGGAACAGGCAAGAGCGTAATGGTCTGAGTAGAGGTGGGTACTTATTGAGATACCGGTCCGCTCGCGCACATTGAAAAGAAGCGGCGAAAGCAATCGGCGCGGTGCATCCCACTGGTACACACGCGCACTCACACTGCAGTACACGTATGAGGTGCATGTCATGGCTCGTCCCTACTGGTCCGGCTCCATCCAGATTTCGCTCGTCTCGTTTGCCGTAAAGTTTTTTGTCGCGACAGAGTATAAAAGCGAAATCCGCTTCCACCAGATCAGCCGTTCCACCGGCGAGCGAGTGCGCCACCAGAAGGTCTTGCAATCCGCCATCGACAACGGTCTAGCACCCGAAGCCGCAGACCTCGACGATGCACCCGCACCCACGGTTGAAAAAGACGACATCGTGAAGGGCTACGAGTTTGCCAAGGGCCAATATGTGCAAATTGAGCCGAGTGAAATCGCCAATTTACGCGTACCGTCCAAACATTCCATCGCGATCGAACAGTTTGTGGACGAGACTGACATCGACCCGTCGTACTTCGAAAAGCCTTATTTCGTAATTCCCGACGGTGACGGGCAGACCGAGGCGTTTGCGGTGGTGCGTACTGCCCTGCGCAAAGAAAAGAAGGTGGGCATCGGCAGGATCGCTTTCGCCGGCCGCGAACACGTCGTTGCCATCGCGCCGAACGACGATGACGCTCACCCCGGCATGATGGCCTATACGCTGCGCTACCAGAACGAATTGCGCAAGCCCATCGAGTACTTCAGCGACCTGAGCCCGGTAGACATCGACGAGGATCAACTCGATCTTGCCGAGCAGTTGATCAAGCGCAAAACCGGCAAGTTCGACCCGTCGAAGTACAAGGACGGTTACGAGATCGCGCTGCGTGAACTCGTTGATGCCAAGGTGAACCATCAGCCGATTCCGCAGGACGAGCCGGCACCGAAGCGCGCCAAGGTCATCAACCTGATGGACGCGCTACGCAGCAGTCTACAGGCGAAGGCGTCGAATGAAGCCCGGGATGAAGAAGCCGAGGCACCCGCGCCGAAGAAGGCAGTGAAGAGCGAAAAGAAAGCCGAGACCGAACGGCCGGGACCGACGCTGGTCAAAACCGCAGGGAAACAATCCACGGTGCCGAAGTCTGCGGTCAAACCTGCCGCGTCTCGCCGCAAATCAGCTTAGTCCACGTCGTAGGCGTCGACGAAGCGCACTTCGCGCTCTGCCTTCCCGTGCAGCAGTGCAACGGCTGCCTGATAAGGCGCACTGTCGTATGCCGCAATCGCCTGCACCTTCGACGGAAACTCCAGCACCACGACCCGCTCATTCGATCCAAATTCGCGCCACTCGACTGAACCCGCAGGCGGGCGTGCTACGAATCGTGCACCATGGGCAAACAGCGCAGGCAACGCCAGTTTCGCGTACGCTTCCATCGTCTCGGCATCCGCGCTTTTGCGGTATGTGACGACCATATATCCCTTCATTCAGCTTCTCCTTCGTCGGTCGTCTTCGCATGCAGCATAGCCTACCGTTGCCGAGCGATCGCCATCTATCTGCGCACGGGCCACAGCCCACGAGACCGTACATGCCACCCAGCAAGACGAAGGCAGCACCCGCAACCAAAGAAACGACGCTTGCGGCAACCGCCGGCGATGAGGTAGACGAGCAGCTCGCACGATACCGATCGATGCGCGACTTCAGCGTAACGGCCGAACCCAGCGGCGATCAGAAGCCGACACCGGCAGCCCTGCCCTTCGTCATCCAGAAACATGCGGCGACGCGGCTGCACTACGACTTCCGCCTGGGCTGGCATGGCGTGCTCAAGAGTTGGGCGTGCGCCAAGGGTCCGAGCTATGACGTGCACGACCGCCGCCTTGCGGTGCAGGTAGAAGACCATCCCATGGAGTACGGCGGGTTTGAGGGCACGATCCCGCGCGGCCAATACGGCGGTGGCACCGTCATGGTGTGGGATCAGGGTACGTGGACGCCGCTGGTCGACGTGGACGAGGGCCTGCGCAAGGGCAACCTGAAGTTTGCGCTGAGCGGAAGCAAGCTTCAGGGTCACTGGGCGCTCATTCGCATGGCACCGCGTCCCGGCGAGCGCGACAACGGTAAACCCAACTGGCTGCTCATCAAAGAGCGCGATGAGTTTGAACGCCCGGACGGAGCACCGGCCATTACGGAGGAAAAGCCCGATTCCGTCGTGACCGGGCGCACGCTGGAGCAGATTGCGACGGAAGAGACACACGTCTGGAACAGCAAGGAAACTGCCGGTCCGAACCCGGCCTGGTATCGCCAGCGTGCACACGATGCGGACGCCGTCGCCCGGCCAGCGCTGCCGAACAGGTCACTAGCAGCAAAGACACCTCCGCCGAAACCGACCCGCCCCACAACGGACGGGAAGGCAGAAGTAGCCGTAGACGCAACACTTTCTTTTCTACCAAAAGAATCGTTGCCGAAGTTCATTAAGCCGCAACTCGCCACGGATGGTGAAGCGCCGCCTACTGGCGGGAACTGGGTGCACGAGCTTAAGCTCGACGGCTACCGCGTGCAAGCGCGCAAGCACGGCAGCGTGGTGCAACTGCTGACGCGCACCGGGCTGGATTGGACACAACGCATGAAGCCGGTCGCGGACGCACTGCGATCCATGCGGGCAGAAAACGCCCTGATCGACGGTGAGGTCGTCGTGCTCAACAGCAACGGTGTCTCGTCGTTTGCACGGCTGCAGGCCTCGTTCGAAAAGGGCGAGACGAACCCCATGACCTACTTCGCCTTCGACCTGCTGCACCTGAACGGCCGCAACACGCGCGACCTGCCGCTGCTGAAACGCAAGCGCCTGCTGCGTGGCATTGTTCCCGATGAGACCGAGAGCGAGAACGCAGAAGTCCGCTTCGCCGACCACCTGGATGTAGACGGCGAGGCAGTTTTCCACCAGGCCTGCGCGCTGCACGCGGAAGGAATTATTTCCAAAAAGTCTGACGCAAAGTACACTTCCGGCCGCGGCTATGCGTGGCTTAAATTGAAATGCCTGCATGAGCAGGAATTTGTCGTCGGCGGCTATACCGACCTGTCGAACGGCACCCGTGGCATCGGTGCGCTACTGCTGGGCTTCTACGACGACGCGGGAAGCCTGATGTACGCGGGACGCACCGGCACCGGATTCAACACGCGTATCCACAACATGATGCGCGACAAAGTAGAAGTTCTACATCAGAAAACATGTCCGTTCGCCAAGATTCCGAACGAAGCAAAGCGGGGTGCTCATTGGGTTCAACCGAAAATAGTCGTGCAGGTCCGCTTTGGCACTTGGACTGGCGAGAACCAGTTGCGGCAGGCTGTCTATCTGGGCTTGCGCGAAGACAAACCTGCACACGAAGTGCGCAGGGAAGATGCGGCACCCAAGCCGAAGCGCACAAAGCCGAACGAGAAATCCACGCCGAAGTCATCACCTGCCCTAAAGACGCTTGCCGTACCGTCCGTCCGGCTCACGCATCCGGCAAAGGTCGTCGACCTGGAATCGGGTATCACAAAGCAGCAACTCGCGGCATACCTGTACGCGGTTAGCGGGCAGATGCTGCCGCACATCGCGAACCGGCCGCTGTCGCTGGTGCGCTGCCCCGACGGCAGTGGTAGACCCTGCTTTTACCAGAAGCACGTCAACCACATGCTCCCGACGGGTGTGGGTAGTGTCATGGTGGCGGATAAAAAAGGCGGTACGCCCGAGCCATACATTACGCTCGATACCGTCGACGCACTCACCGGCCTGGCGCAGATGACGGTGCTTGAGATTCATCCGTGGGGTTCCACCAACGCCGACCTCGAACATCCCGATCGCATCGTCATCGACCTGGACCCGGATGAATCGCTTCCATGGTCGCAGGTTGCCGAGAGCGCGCAAGAAGTGCGGGCGCGTCTTAAAAAACTCGGAATCGAAAGCTTCGTAAAAACGACCGGAGGCCAGGGCCTGCACATCGTCTTCCCCATGCAGCCGGAGTACGATTTCTACATCATGAAGGCGTGGGCGCATGGCTTCGCGCAGTCGATGGAAAAAGAGAACCCCCGGCTTTACCTGAGCAAGATGACCAAGGCCGCCCGGGTGGGGAAGATCTATCTCGACTACCTGCGCAACGAACGTGGGGCGACCACCATTGCGCCGTTCAGCATGCGCGCGCGGCCGGGTCTGCCCTGCTCCGTAACGCTGGATTGGAAAGAACTTGCGGCACCGGAGAGGCCGCGCTACCGCATCGATAATTTTCAGGCTGAATGGCAGGACCGGCTGAAGCGCGACCCGTGGAAGAAAATGCTCACCTTGCAGCAGAGCCTCTCGCGGGACGTTGTCGAGCGGTTTACCGGTAGGTTAAAGGCTTAAAACGCAAGCGTCCGCAACGTGCGCACAGTTTTCGCTGCGGACGCTCTTCTCTACTTCTGCACGCCGAAGCTGAACACCGTCTCCGACTTCATCGTCTGTCCAGGCTTCAATTCGGTCGACGGAAAATCAGGATGGTTGGGCGAATCCGGAAAATGCTGCGTCTCCAGGCAGAAGCCACCGCGCCGGGGATACAGTTTGCCACCGGTGCCGGTGATCTTGCCATCGGGGATGGAATTGCCAGTGTAGAACTGAACGCCCGGTTCCGTGGTCGAAACCGTGAGCGTTCGTCCAGACTTAGGATCGACGACCTTTGCCGCCAGCTTCATGGTGCCGTTGGGTCCATTCAGCACCCAGTTGTGATCGTAGCCGCCACCCAGCGTCAACTGTTGATCCACCGCGTCGATACGGTCGCCAATGGTGTGCGGCGTTCGGAAATCAAACGGCGTCCCCGCGACAGGGGCAAGCACTCCCGTCGGAATCTGCGTGGAATCGACCGGCGTGTAATGGTCGGCGTTGATCGTGATCGTGTCATCCACAATGGTGCCGTTACCCTCACCCGCCAGGTTGAAGTAAGAGTGATTCGTAAGGTTCAGCACCGTCGGCGCCGTGGTGGTCGCACTGTACTCAATGCGCAGGTCAGAGCCTTTCAGCGTGTACTTCACGTGCGCGGTCAGCGTACCGGGGTACCCTTGGTCGCCGTCCGCCGAAACCAGCGTCATCTCCACGCCATCCTTCACCAGCTTCGCATCCCACACCCTGCTGTCAAAGCCCACCAGGCCACCGTGGAGTGAATTGCCGTTGTTGTTGACCGGCACCTGATACTGCTTCCCCTCAAGGGTGAACTGCCCCTTGGCGATGCGATTACCGTAGCGGCCCACGATTGCACCAAAATATGGATTTCCATCGTCTAGGTAACCCGCCAGATCCGCATGGCCCAGCAGCACATCGGCACGCTGCCCTGTCTTGTCAGCGGCAATGATGCTGGTCAGCCGTGCGCCATACGTCATCACCTTGACCTCGATCGCGCTGTCCTTGAGCGTGTACACGTCAACCGCCTTACCGTCGGGCGTGCTGCCGAACGGCGCTTTCATTACTTCGGCCTGCATCGTCATTGCAATCAATCCTAGTGCCAGCATGGCATGCTTCATCATGATCGTTCGGTCCTTGGCGCTCCCCTGCTGGAAGCGACGCCGAAGTATACCGCGCGCGATGCATGTTGGGCTTTCGCGCGTATACTATAAGTAGTTCTTTTGCAGCGCCGCATCAGCACTGCGAAGCCCGCTCCACATGCGAGCGACAACCCAGGTTTGGGGGCGTCACGGCTTCGACGGGATTGCTCGTGGCAGAGAGGCATGCCGGGGTGGGTACACCCGTAATCGCGCCCAAAATCATAAGTGCCGAACCTCAGTACGCGCTTGCTGCTTAATTAAAAACTAAGTAGCCGTCTTCAGTCTGGCTTCGCCCACGGGCTGGCTGCGGACGTCGCACAGTGGGATGGTCCAAGGTGTTCTGCTCGTACGCCAAGGATGACATTGATCGAGCTGGTGCTTCGCGTTTCTTTGCCCGTTCAAAGCGCGCGGTACGAGACAAATTGAACATTGGGAAAAGCATGAACGCTCTCTGTTTGCAGTAGTTTCGGACGTGGGTTCGACTCCCACCGCCTCCACCATCCTTTATGAATTTCCGCAGCATCATCAACGGTCGGCCGCTTATGCGTGCCGGCCCTTCTGCGTGATGGCCTGTCCTCGACAGCATGCATCCAAATCTAAAAGCGAGGATCTGCTTCTTCGCTTCTTATTCGCCTAGAATGGAAGTTGGATGACGTCACTTACAGTACAGCAAAAGCTCGAGATCTTGGCAGATGCGGCGAAGTACGATGCGTCGTGTGCCAGCAGCGGTGCCAAGCGCGGCGGAAACGGCAAGGGCCTCGGCCATTCCGATGGCAACGGCATCTGTCACAGCTATACGCCCGATGGGCGATGCATCTCGTTGCTCAAGCTTTTGCTGACGAACTTCTGCACCTACGACTGCGTGTTCTGCGTGAACCGGGTCTCCAGCGACATCCGCCGCGCAAGGTTTACGCCGGAAGAGATCGTCATGCTTACGCTTGATTTCTACAAGCGCAATTACATCGAAGGCCTGTTCCTGTCGT
>CBAAAH010000013.1:0-18616 GCA_964658865.1 uncultured Granulicella sp. | reverse complement strand
CATCGCTGGTGCCGGTCGAGTTCGATGCGGCAGCGTTCGATGCGGCGACATCCGTTGCCGAGGTGGGTACCTTGTAGTACGACAGCTTCAGGTACACCGGCGTGACTTCAAACGGCATTTTGTCGCGCGACGACAGCAGCGGCTCAAACGCGGAGTGCGTCTGGATCACCTGGTCGGTCCACGGGTCGAAGCGCAGAAACGCTCCCAGTGGCATGGCCGCATTCTGCTTCAAGTCGTTCATGTTGAGCTTCGCGCCCTTGCCGACCAGCGGCTGCAGCCAGAAGGTGTTGGTCTTCGGATCCTTGATGAGCGAGTCGCCGATTTGCGGCTCGTTCAACGCCGTCAGCGCCTTTGATCGCTCCTTCAACTGGGCCAGGTAAAGGCCGAACTGGCTTGCCGCATCCTGCAGTTCTTTGGGCTGCAGCAGTTCAATCGTCTTCTTCGCGGCTTCCTCGTTGTCCTTGTCCGTGTGGTGCATCGGGATACGGGCAAAGGCTGCGGTGTCAGGGAAGAGCAGGCGGTCGTTGAACGCGAACTTCGTATCAAGGCGATGCCCCTGAATGATATGCGCGAGCTGGAAGGCAATGACGGCGTACAGGTTGTTGACCTGTTCGTTGGCGTTGCCGGGAACGGCGGTGGTGTCGATCAGGCTCTTGGAGAGAACGATGGTGTTACCGATCGCGAGCGACTCCAGCGGCTCCGTGAGCAGCGTGCGTACACGAACCGGGCGCGCTACCTGAATGTTGTTGTAGGCAAGGACGTTGCCGGCAATCTGCTCCAGGATTTTGTCGAAGTCGGAAGGTGCGTCGAGCAATCCAGCCTGGAACAGCCGGTCGATGACGTTATCCTCCGCCTGTTGCACCCAGGCGCGCTGCGCACCCAGAGGCGACACGTCCTGCGCGTCGTTCGAGACGTCGGTTGCGCCTTGTACCTGGACGTCGACGTTCTCCGTTTCCTTGTTCGGAACCTTCAGCACATAACCCCAGATGTGATTGACGGCTTTGAACTTAACGGTGTGCTCGTCGCTCTTGGGATCGCTTTCTTCCACGTAGAACGTGGTGGGCAACCAGAGATTCTCCTGCACATTGGTGCGCCACGAATCGAAGTGGTAATACTCCGCGTGGTCTTTTTCGCTGCCGGCGAACGAGCCGTTAAACCGAACGATATTGCCGCCGCGACGCTCGACCCAGATGCGTCCGAAGAAGCGACCGCGGGTACGCTTGTTTGCGGGTTCCACGTCGAAGACCATGGTCGGTACATTGCCGAGAAAGTCGTTGCGCACGAAGCCGAACTTGTACTCGTTGCGATTGAAGTCCTTAGAGTCGATAAGCAGCATCTGCACAAAGCCCGACTCGGAGAACTGCAGGTGCAACTGCTTGTTCAGGTTGGTGATGTAGCCGAGAGAGCCGCTGAAGACATTCAGCTTACTGGCCAATCCTTTTTTCTCGCCGGCGTGTGTGGCTGCCTTGGTCTCGTACTTTTCGTCGCCGATCACCTTGTTGAAGTCGACGCGACCGAGAAAGTGCTGATCTGAAACGGGAACCTGCAACAGCGCGGGGTCCGGCTTCATGTTCTGAATGTAGGTTTCGACGAGAGGCGCACGGTCTTTGACCACTTTTACGACTTCGGCTTCACGTGCAATGGCCTTGTCGATCATTGCGTTCTGCGCCGCCGTAAGCTTCTTCGCCGGCAGGTCTTCCTTCGGCTTTTTCTTGCTGATAAGAGGAATGGCATGCGCGGACGTCGCACTAAGGGCGAGAACGCCTGCAAGTAAGCCGGTGATGCATGGCGTTTGACGCTTCATCATGGTTCGGTGCTCCTGCACGTTGTTCCCTGTGCGGCGGCCAGACGGATATCTGGACCGCACAGGCAGAGATCGAGGGTCTGCTACTGCGGTGCGGGACCTTCTTTGCTGGACGGCCCCATGTAGACGTTAACTCCAAGCCTTGCGGCTACAACCGGGAGGGCTTGCCGCACTTGCGCGGTAGTGCTATCGCGAGACTACCGTCTGTGTAGGACGGGAAGGAAACAAAATGATGCACCGTGTTGCGTTAACTTGCGAGCTGGAAATTGATATTGACGACGCCATCCCAGTCTACGGGCTGGCCATTCTGTACGGCCGGTTGAAAACGCATGCCCTGGACCGCGCGAATCGCCGACTGATCGAGACCGTGGCCGAGGCCGCTGGAAACGCCGATGACCTGGACGGAACCTACGGCAGACACATGGATTTTGACGTAGACGGTTCCCTCAAGATGCAGTTGTCGCGCTTCTTCGGTGTATTCCGGCCGTGGCTTGAACATGACCTTCGGTGAGCTCTTGGGGGCTGCGGTGGGCTGTGCCGCTGGACGGATCGCCACGGGTGGCGGAGTGTTGCCGGCAATCTGGATGGCACCGGCGGGCTTGCCGTTGAGCGGTCCGGTTGCGCCGGAAATACCGTTGCCCACGCCCTTGATGACGACCGCGGAGTTGGCGCGGCCGGCCATGTTGGTGCCGCTTGGGCTACCCGAACCGCCGATATTGATGGGCGACGCCGGACCACGGCCCGTATTGGCCGCGTTCATGCTTGGCGCGCCGGAGTTGCCGAGATTGACCTTCGATACCGCCGGTCCGGCCGTGTTGTTGATCGGGTTGGTCATGGAACCCAGCCGCACCGGGCTGGGATGCTGGTCGTGGTTCGCCACCGAGGTAGACTGCGCGATGCTGATCGCGACCGGCTTGGGGGCGGGTGGCGGCGTGACGGCCTTGGGCGGCGCGGGGGTCGGCTTCGCCACGGGTTCGGGCGTGACCTTCACGACAGGCGGCTGAATCTTGGGCGGTTCGGGTACCTCAATCTTCGGAGGATCGAGGATCGGCTTGGGCGGTGTAACTTTGACGATCGGCGGCGGCGGCAGCTTGACGATGGGTTTCGGCGGCGGTGGTGGTTCCTTGATCACCGGCGCGGTCAGCGTCGTCACCTTTGCCACTTGCACCATCTTCTTGGTGGTGTAGCTCAGGGCGATGATGAGGGCAAGAATGCTGCCGTTGACCACCAGCGAGGTGGCAACGGACTTTTTGTCCTGCGCGCCGGCGTCCATAACGCCGAAGTTCTTGAACGCAAGATCGCGCTGCGTGGGCCGCAGGCGATCGGGAACGGCGGCGGGACGGCGGGGCGGCGATTGCCGGTCGGTGTTGATGGTAGATCGGCGAGTTTCGGGCTTTTCGCGGGTCTCGAGTTCCATGCGCTGGGCGATCCTTCGGGCGATTGTGGCTGCCGGTTGAGTCGTGCGTGGCGTTGGTTCGGGCATAGAAAGTTCATGCGCCAATGCTTAAAGTGCGCCTTTCGAAAAACTTGCGGAATCGTTAGTCCAAAAGTTACCTTCGATCGGTTCTTTAAACAAAATCTTGACGAGGAACGATGCTCATATGATAAGCGTACATCCCCGGCAGTGCTGCTCCTTCTGAGTGCAATTTTCCGGCCATTTGCCCGGTGCTGACCTTTGCAATCGTTAAGACGCCGTGTTGCGCAAACGGTTTCGACCGGGACGCCAAAGTGGCGCGGTAAGAAAATTCTCATCCCCCGATGGATTTTCCCGTGGCGTGGCGAGCTTGCCGGCTCTGCCGACTAGTCCTGCGTCAGTGCATTCGCCTGTGCTTTCCGCAACTCGTCCCGGTAGCGAGGCGAAACGCCGCCTGCGAGGGTGTCACGCAAAGCCCGGCGATACCCCGCGAGAAAGATGGTGTAAAGCACTGCGGCAGCACAGCCCACACCGAACAGGAAGCCGAGGGCGACACCAAGAACCGCGGAAACGGCGAAGCTGTTCATGGCTTCACACTACGCGATCTGAAGAGGTGTCCCAGCACGGTACGTCTTATAGTCGCGCAGCGTCGGTGGCCATCTGTAGAATCGCAGGCGAAGGAACGGCACCGGCGGAAACACGCCGGCAGCGGAGGAGAGCACTTGGCTGCAGCGGGAACACAGAACGAGACAGTGGTTGCGGGTGAGGCGGACAGTATGGAGACAGCAGTGAACGTGCACCTGAATTCAACTCTGCGCGAAGATCGCGTCTTTCCCCCGCCGCCCGAGTTCGCGGCACGCGCACACGTCCGCACGCTGGAGGAGTATGACCGGATGTATCGCCGGTCGGTGGATGAGCCCGAGGCGTTCTGGGCAGATGCGGCGCGCGAACTGGACTGGATGGAGCCGTGGCATACCGTGTTGGACTGGCAGATGCCGGTGGCGCGGTGGTTCGACGGCGGCAAGCTGAACCTATGCGCGAACGCGGTCGACCGGCATGCCCGCGGCGCTCGTGCCGGCAAGACGGCGCTGCTGTGGGAAGGCGAACCGGGCGAAGTGCGGTCTCTGACGTATGCGGAACTGCACGCCGAGGTGCAGAAGTTTGCCAGTGCGCTCAAGCTGCTGGGCATCGCCAAGGGAGACCGCGTGGCCATCTATATGGGCATGTGTCCGGAGCTGGCGATTGCGCTGCTGGCGTGCGCGCGCATCGGTGCGGTGCATTCGGTGATCTTCGGCGGGTTTGCGGCGGGTGCCATTGCGGACCGCGCAACCGACGCGCAGTGCCGCCTGCTGATCACGCAGGACACCAGCTATCGCCGCGGCGCGGATGTGTCGCTTAAGGCAATTGCAGACGATGCCTTGACGCGATGCAAGTGCATCGAAAACGTGATCGTGTTTCGCCGCAGCGGCAAGCCGGTGCACATGCAGGAAGGCCGCGACCACTGGTGGCATGACCTGTTGGCGAAGGCCGACGCCGTATGCGAGCCGGAGCCGATGGATGCGGAAGACCCGTTGTTCATCCTGTACACCAGCGGCACCACGGGCAAGCCGAAGGGCCTGGTCCACACCACGGGCGGCTATGGCGTGGGCACCTATCTCACGTCGAAGTACATCTTCGATCTGCAGGACGACGACGTCTATTTCTGCACGGCCGACATCGGCTGGATCACCGGGCACAGTTATGTGGTGTACGGCCCTTTGCTGAACGGCGCGACGGTCGTGCTGTATGAGGGCGCGCCGAACTGGCCGCAGACGGATCGCCTGTGGGATATGGTGGATCGGCACAAGGTAAGCGTCTTCTACACCGCGCCCACAGCGATTCGCGCGTTTATGAAGTGGGGCGTCGAGGCGGTGCGGAAGCACTCGCTGGCGACGTTGCGGCTGCTGGGCACGGTAGGCGAGCCGATCAACCCCGAGGCGTGGATGTGGTATCACCGCGAGATCGGCCACGAGCGCTGCCCGATTGTGGATACGTGGTGGCAGACCGAGACCGGGTCCATCATGATCGCGCCGATCCCGGGAGCGGTGGCGACCAAGCCCGGATCGGCGACGCGGCCGTTCTTCGGCGTAGTGCCGGAGGTGGTCACGAAAGAAGGTGCGCCCGTGCCCGCGGGCAGCGGTGGCCTGCTGGTCCTGCGCAGGCCGTGGCCGGCGATGGCGCGCAGCATCTTCGGCGACCCGGAGCGTTACGCCAAGATGTGGACGGAGATTCCCGGCAGCTACTTTAGCGGCGACGGCGCACGGCAGGACGCGGAGGGCTATTTCTGGCTGATGGGCCGCGTGGATGACGTGCTGAACGTAAGCGGCCATCGCCTGGGAACGATGGAGATCGAGAGCGCGATGGTGTCGCACGCCGCGGTTGCGGAGGCCGCGGTGGTGGGCCGTCCGGACGCGATGAAAGGCGAAGGCATTGTGGTGTTCGTGTCGCTGGAAGACGGCCGCGAACCGACGCCGGCGCTGAAAGACGAGCTGAAGAAGTGGGTGGCGAAGGAAATCGGCGCGCTTGCCCGGCCCGACGACATCCGTTTTACGCCGACGCTGCCGAAGACGCGATCCGGCAAGATCATGCGGCGGCTGCTGCGGGAGCTTGCAGCCACGGGCGAGGTGAAGGGCGACACGACCACGCTGGAGGACTTCAGCGTGGTTGCGGCGCTGAAAGAGAAGGACGAAGCCTAGGTGCTGGAAGCCTTACCCGGCGGCGTGATCTCCAACGAACCGACAGAGCGAAGGAGAAGAAAAGAAGTAAGCTGATTACCGATTCAGCGGGCTAAAGCCCGCTGCTCCCTCCCCGTTCATGGATTCGATGAATATGTCGATGCCGACACAGCCTAACGCAGGTGCGTGCTGGCGCGGGTTGGAAGCGAGACGAAAAAGCTGGCGCCTTTGCCGGGTTCGCTTTCGGCCCAGATGCGACCGCCGTGTTGCGCCACGATGGTGCGGCAGATCGCGAGGCCGAGACCAGTGCCGCCCATGGTGCGGGAGTCGGACGCGTCGACCTGTTGAAAGCGGCCGAAGATGTGTTCCAGCTTGTCAGCGGGAATGCCACGGCCGGTGTCGTGCACTTCAAGCCGCGCCTCGGAATCGGTGACCAGGCGCGTCCGCAGCGTGACGACGCCGCCGGTAGGAGTGAACTTTAGGGCATTGGAGATCAGATTGGTAATCGTTTGCAGAAGGCGATCGGTATCGGCCCAGACGGTCAATCGTTCAAAATCAAACTCATAATCGACCTGTGCTTTGGCGGCTGAGGCACCCAGCAAGTCTGCCGCGCGGCGCATGAGCGTGTGCGCTTCCACCTCGGCGTAGTGCAGCTCGGCTTTGCCGGAGCCGATGCGCTCCAACTCCAGAATGTCGTTGACCAGGTTCACCAGCCGGTCGGTGTTGCCGATAGCGATGTTGAGCATCTGCTGCTGTTTGTCCGGCCGCTGTGCCAGCGCACCCGACGCGATGAGCCCGAGCGAGGCGCGCATGCTGGTGAGCGGCGTGCGCAGCTCATGGGAGACGGTGGAGACGAACTCGTCTTTCATGCGGTCCAGCGCCGCGCGCTCGGTGGTATCGGAAAACGCGATGACCATTCCGGTGACCACACCTTCGCGAAAGATAGGGCAGGCGATATAGTCGACGGGGAAGCTGGTGCCGTCCTTGCGCCAGAAGACTTCGGTGGCTACGCGTACGGGTTTGCCAGTCTTGGACGAGTTCAAAATGTTGCACTCGCTCACGGGGTACGGTCGTCCGTCGGGGTAAGTGTGGTGGCAGAGTTCGTGCATCTTCTGCCCAAGAATCGTGTGCACCTCGTCCGGCGAGTAGCCCAGCATCTGCGCCGCGGCTGGATTAAAGACTGTGCACAGGCCGTCCAAATCCAGGCCGAAGATGCCATCGCCCACGGAATCGAGCACGGAGTTGGATTGTTGCGTCAGGCGCAGCAGCCGATCTTCGGCAAGAACCTTCTCCGTAATGTCGACGCCGAAGCACAGCGCGTACGGCTCGCCCGTGGTGGATTCAAGCAGGCGGTTACGATACGCAAGAATGTGTGTGGGACCGTCGCGATGGATGAGTTCGAACGTGCCCTGTGCCTCGCCGGTGTTCAGCAGCTTGGACAGGTAGTCCTCGACGATGCTGCCCTCTCCCGCCGTCATGAAATCGGTGAGCGGCCGGCCGACCATTTCGCTTACGGCGTAGCCCAGATTCTCCGCGCCATAGCTGTTCAGCGAGAGCAGTCTGCCGTCGACGGAGTGGGTGAAGACCGCGCCCAGTGAGCCCTCGATGAGGTGGCGGTAGCGGGCCTCGCTCTCGCGCAGCGTCTGTTCGGCCTCGCGCTGCAGGGTAATGTCGATGCCGGTGGCGATGATGAAAGCGACGTCTTTGTGGCCGTCGGTCAGCGCGGTCGCGGTCCACTGGATCAGCCGGCTGGATTTATCGCGGGTCAGCCAGCGGTCTTCATACTCTACGGGAAAGGTGCCGGACCGCATGCGGTTGAAGCTGAGCTTAGACTTGGCTCGATCTTCCGCCGGCACCAGCGTGTCCCAAAGTGTTTGCCCCACCACCTCGTCTACCGACCGGCCAGAGATGGTTTCGCAAATACGGTTGAAACGCACGACGCGGCCCGCCGTGTCGAACACGATAACCAGCGCGCCGATGGTGTCGAGTACTGCCGACACGAAGTTGCGTTCGACGGTGAGCGCGGCCTCGATGCGTTGGCGGCGGCGCGCCTCGCCCTCGTTTAACCGATTGCGCCGGCTCAACTCCAGCCGTGCCATCACCGCGCGTGCCAGCGTGCGCAGTGTATTTCCTTCCAACTCATTCAGCACACGTGGTTGCACGGCATAGATGCACAGGCAGCCGACGACAGAGCCATCTGCCGTGATGAGGGGTGAGCCCGCGTAAAATTGAAAACGCCGTTCGCCCACGGGAATTCCACCCACGGCAAATTGTGCGTCGTTTCGCGCGTCGGGAATACAGAAAATTTCGGTGCCGCGCACCGTCTCGTCGCAGGGCGCTTCATCGCGCGGCATGTCGTGCACGGTAATGCCCACACGCGACTTGAACCAGACTTCTTCGCCACGGACAAACGTGATGGCGGCGGCGTCGGCATCGCAGATTTGCGCGGTAAGCCGAGTGATTTCATCCAGGTCGACGTCGTCGGGCGTGTCCAGAATTTCCAGCGCTTCGAGCGAGCGCAGACGTACGCCTTCCTGCACCGAAAAGCCTGCCGCGGGCATGCCCACGCGCGATGCGCCGAGCGGTGTTGCGGCGGTGACAAGGCGGCTTTGCATGATGCGTTTCCCCTGGTGCTCTGTTGGGCGAACTGCTCGGTTAAGGTTTTGGTTCTTCGGCACTCGCGTCCAGCGCCACCTTCCATTTGCCGTCTGGCTGCCGCTTCCAGATAGTGACATAACGTCCGCTTTTTACCGTTGGACTTACCCCACTTGCCTGCTTTGTGGTTGCATCATAATGTCCCCACGTAAATCCCATGTCACCGGAAGGACCCATCTGGGCACCCATGGGTATCCATTGCAGGGTGTACTCGCCCGGCTTCCACTGTGCGGCGGCAGCGATGCCGGCCTTTGTCTGTACCGGGGGCTGGCCGTTGCTCAGAGTCACGGCATCGTCGGCAAACCACTGCACAAATGCCGCGCCGCCGCCCTTTGCCACTGCCTGGCTGAATTCGCCATCGAGCGTCAGCAAGTGCAGCGCGCCGGTGGAAAGGCCCGCAACGCCGGTGCCGCCATCGGCAGACGGCACACCGCGCGAGGTGGGCGCGGGACGCTCCTGCGCGATGGCCGTTTGTGTCGTCGCAACGGCGTAGGAGACGGCGAACAGGCTAAAGGCTAAGATGGGGGTTCGCATCGGTTCGGTTCGTGCCCTCTCCTTGCTCTAAGTTTTACCTGAACATTGCAGCAAGGCAACCGCCAACGTAGCTACGCGGTTACGGAACCTGAGAAATACCCGGACGAAGTACCGAAGGAGCGCGCTGCGGATGAAATCACATGTATTGCGCAGGGGATTGCCGCTGTTTGCGCTCGCGGCGTATGTTGCCGGTGCGACGCTCCATGCCGTTCCTGGAGTATTTGTGCACGCGGCAATGGCGGGGCTTGCGCTGCGGCTGCTGGGCGATGCGTCGGCGCTGGCGTGGGTAGGCGTCCGCTGGCGCAGCCTCACGGCACTGATTCTTGCCGGCATGGCCGTGGGCGTACACGTGGGTGTGGATGCACCGGCCGTGGCGCTGAACCTGCACTTTCTGAGTGATATTTTTCTGCGTCTGGTCAAGACGATCGTTGCGCCGCTCATCCTGGTCACGCTCATCGGCGGCATTGCGGGCCACGGCGATCTGAAAAGCGTGGGTCGCATGGGATGGAAGAGTCTGCTGTACTTCGAAGCGTTAACGACGCTTGCGCTAGTGCTCGGCCTGGTCGCGGCAAACCTGTCGCACGCCGGCGAAGGCCTGCGCTTGCCGCCGGACCTGCGCGGCGACGTTGGCCCTGTTGCTGCGCTGCATTGGCAGGACTTTCTGGTGCACGTCTTTCCGGAGAACCTGGCGAAAAGCATCGCCGACGGACAGGTGCTGCAGGTGGCGGTGTTTGCCGTGCTGTTCGGGCTTGGGTTGGCGATGCTGCCGAAGGACAAGGCCGCACCGCTGCTGCGCCTGACCGAAAGCATTACCGAGGTGATGTTTCGCTTTACGAACATCGTGATGTATCTCGCGCCCGCGGCGGTTATGTCCGCCATTGCCTACACGATCGCGCGGCTGGGGCCGGGTGTGCTGGTGAACCTGGGCAAGCTGCTGGCGACGTTCTACCTTACCGCCGCAGTGTTCGTAGGTGGTGTGCTGGTGCCGGTAGCTCTGCTTGCACGGGTACCGTTACGGCGTTTCGTGCGGCACGTATCGGGCCCGGCAGCCATTGCGTTTGCAACCGCCGCCAGCGAAGCCGCGCTGCCGCGTGCCATGGAGGAAATGGAAGCGTTCGGCGTGCCGCGGCGCGTACTGGCGTTCGTCATTCCGGCGGGATACTCGTTCAATCTGGATGGGTCCACACTGTATCTTGCGATGGCGATGGTGTTCGTCGCGCAGGTGGCGAAGGTACCGCTGGGCGTCGGGCAGCAGGTGGTGATGGTGGGCACGCTCATGCTGGCGTCCAAGGGCGTTGCCGGGGTGCCGCGCGCGGTGCTGGTCGTGCTGCTGGCCACTGCAGGTACGCTGCACCTGCCCAGCGAACCGATCCTGGTGCTGCTGGGCGTCGACGCGCTCATGGATATGGGCCGCACCGCGATCAACGTGGTCGGCAACTGCCTTGCGAGTGCGGTGGTGGCGCGCTGGGAGGGCGTGTTCGGCATGGCAGAGCCCACGCTGGCAGTCATGGCGGAAGATGCGCTTGGATAAATCGGCAGTAGCCGCGCCATCGTGGCAAAACGCGTGTTCTAGGGTGTGTATAGGTGCAGAGTTCCGCGTCTATTCGTCAGTCAGCAGACGGTGAAGCCCGCCGCGTCTAAAATGAAATGCTGAGTGCGGGGAAAGGTTGAGGCTGCGGATGAGTGATCTTCTCAACACGATTGAATCGCCGGCGGATGTAAAGAAGCTGTCGATCCCGCAACTCGTGGAACTTGCGGCAGAAATCCGCGAACGGCTGATCACGTCCGTGGCAAAGACCGGCGGCCACATCGGTCCTAATCTCGGCGTGGTGGAACTGACCATCGCCATGCATTACGTTTTCGACACGCCGACCGATTCCTTCGTCTTCGACGTAAGCCATCAGTCGTATGTGCACAAGCTGCTGACCGGCCGCGCCGGCCGCTTCGATACCATACGCCAGCCAGGCGGGTTGAACGGCTTTATGCTGCGCACGGAAAGCGAGCACGACAGCTTCGGCGCGGGCCACGCGGGCACGGCGCTGAGCGCCGCTCTGGGGATGGCCGTGGCGCGCGACCGCAGCGGCGGCACGGAACACATCGTCGCGCTGGCCGGTGATGCGGCGTTTACCTGCGGCATCTCGTATGAGGCGCTGAACAATATCGCCGCGCAGACCAAGCGCATGATCGTGGTGCTGAACGATAACGAGTGGTCGATCGACAAGAATGTCGGTGCCATTGCGTCCTACTTTCACAAAGTCGTCACGCATCCCAGTTTTCGCTACCTGCACGAGCGCGCCACCGGCCTGGTCAGCCGCTTCGGTGGCAAGGCGGCGACGCACGTGCAACGCAAGGCGCAGGAAAGCGTGAAGGGCCTGCTCGGGCCGTCCATGCTGTTTGAGGAATTCGGCCTGGATTACTACGGCCCGCTCGACGGCCATGATCTGCCGCTGTTGATCCAGACCTTCCAGTTTTTGAAGGCGCAGAACCGGCCCGTGATCCTGCATGCGATCACGCAGAAGGGCAAGGGCTTTCAGCCGTCGATCGAGAACCAGAAGAAGTTCCACGGACTTGGCCCCTACAATCCCGATACTGGAGAAACGACGGCAGCGGGCCAGAAGACGTACTCCGAGATTTTCGCGGAGACGCTGGTAAAGTTGGCGAACAACGATCCCAAAGTCGTCGCCATTACGGCGGCCATGCCCAACGGCACGGCGCTCGACGTGTATCGTCCGCACCACCCGGACCGCTACTTCGACGTTGGCATTGCGGAGGAGCATGCGGTGATCTTCGCGGCCGGCATGGCGACCAAGGGGTACAAACCGTTTTGCGCGATCTATTCGACATTCCTGCAGCGGGCGTTCGACCCCATCGTGCACGATGTGGCGCTGCAGAACCTGCAGGTGTGTTTCTGCATGGACCGCGGCGGTCTGAGCGGCGACGACGGCCCCACGCATCACGGCCTGTTCGACATCAGCTACCTGCGGTCGGTCCCGAATCTGATCCACATGGTGCCGGCCAACGAAGATGAACTGGCCGACATGATGCAGACTGCCCTCAAGTTCGCTGGGCCTTCGGCCATTCGCTACCCGCGTGGCGTCGGGCCGGGCGTTGCGATAAAAGATGTTCCCGTCGCGCTCGAAATCGGCAAGGCACAGGTCGTGCAGCAGGGAAGGGAGGTTGCGATCTTTGGGCTGGGTGCGCTGCTGCCGCTGGCGACCGAGATGGCCGCGCGCCTGACTGTCCAGGGCATCTCCGCCGCTATCATCAATCCGCGTTTTGTGAAGCCGATGGACCGCGCCGTGGTGGAGCAGATGGGGCGCACCTGCAGCTTGATCGTCACGTTCGAAGATCACGTGCTCGCCGGTGGCTTCGGATCCGCCGTGATGGAAACGCTGAATGCTGCAGGAATCACTATCCCCGTCGTCCGCATCGGCTGGCCCGATGAGTTCATCGAGCACGGCCGCGTGGACGCGCTGCGAGCAAAGTACGGGATCAGCGTCGAGCATGCATTGAAACTAGCCGAGCCGTATGTCGCGGCAATGCAGCGGGAGCGCATGGCCACGGTTTGACTCTTGTTTCTGGAGTATTTGCCTTGCTTTAGGGCTGGAGCCTCTGAAAGCCAGCATTAACTGGCGCAGCACATGCTTACCGGTCTGAAAGTGCCACGTACGGTGCGGGATACGCCGGGCCGGTGTACTCCGCGCGTGGGCGGATGAGGCGATTGTTGTCGTGCTGTTCGATCACGTGGGCGGCCCAGCCGGCGATGCGGCTTACGGCGAAGATGGGCGTGAACAGGTCGGGTGTGATGCCGAGCGTGGTGTAGGTACTGGCAGAGTAGAAATCCACGTTCGCATTCAGCTTCTTTTCGCTTTTGATGAACTCCTCGATCGCCTTCGACATGGTGAACCACTTCAGGTTGCCGGCGGCACGGCCAAGCTCTTCGCTCATGCGACGCAGGTGCGTGGCGCGCGGGTCTTCTGTTTTGTACACGCGGTGGCCGAAGCCGGAGATCTTCTCCTTGCGCGCAAGCATGTCGCGCACGTGTTCCACCGGGTCGGCGTTGGCCTTTTCGATCTGGTCCAGCAGCTTGGCGACGGCCTCGTTCGCACCGCCGTGCAGCGGCCCCTTCAGCGCGCCGATGGCGCCGGTCATGGCGGAGTGCACGTCGGAGAGAGTTGCGGCAATGACGCGTGCGGCAAAGGTGCTGGCATTCAATTCGTGGTCGGCGTGCAGGATCAGGGCGATGTCGAAGGCATGCTCGGCTTCGGGAATCGGCTTTTCGCCGGTGAGCATCCAGAGGAAGTTCCCGGCGTGGCTCAGCGTGCGGTCCGCTTCGATCAGCGGCAAGCGGCGACGCAAACGGTCGAAGCCGGCGACGATCATGCTGATCTGCGAGGTGAGCCGAATGCTCTTGCGCACGTTCGCGTCGTGCGAGTTGTCGCTGTCTTCCGGGTCGGCGATGCCCAGCAGGCTTACCGCCGTGCGCAGCACCTCCATCGGCGCGGCCTTTGTGGGAATCTGTTTCAGAAAGTCGATGACGCGCCAGTCGAGCGAGCGAGCGTCCGCAAGTTTCTGCTTGAAGTCTTTGAGTTCGACCTCGGTGGGCAGCTTGCCGAACCACAGCAGGTAAGTCGTCTCTTCAAACGTCGACTGTGCCGCGAGCTGGTGAATATCGATGCCGCGGTAGGAGAGCACGCCGGCATCGCCATCGATCCAGCAAATACTGGAAGTGGTGGCGACAATGCCTTCAAGGCCGCTGACGGGTGCTTCACTTCGCATAAAAGAGCTCCTGGGCGGCGATGCCGACGCTTGCGTTATAGCGCGGTGCCGGTGCGATTGTCACGACGGATGCGCGATTATCGTGATCTGCCGACGTTCAGGCTGCGGCGAAGCGGCCGGGATCGAAGCACCGCAGAGACACGTCGGTGGGCTCGCCGCAGAGTATTTGCGCCATCACCTGCCCCGTTGCCGGTGCCAGCAGGATACCGTTCCGGAAATGCCCATTCGCAACGAAACAGGTACCGGGCCGACTGCCGGGAAGCGCTCCCAGCAGGGGCAGAAAATCCACGGTGGCGGGGCGCAGGCCGGCCCAACGCTCCAGTTCCGGTGCGTCCGCAACCGCTGGCAGCAGGGCAGAGGCGCGCGCGCGTAGATCGGCGATGGCCGCTTCCTTCGTTTTGATACAGAAGCCCTTGTCTTCCAGCGTGGCACCAATCACGGCGCTGCCGTCCAGCCTCGGCACGATGTAGATGGTCGGCGTGCGTAGGACGACATTGCCGTAGACGGGCAGGCAAGGTGCCGCGTTGCCGAGCTGCACGCGCAGCATCTGGCCCTTGACCGGCCGCACCGGCGCACTGCTCCACGCGCCGGTGCAGTCGACGAACTGCGTGCAGGAGAGTGTGCAGGCGCCGGTGATGACCTGTAGGCTACCGTCGGGCAGCGTCTGGACGCCAATCATCGATGTTCCTTCCATGATGCGCACGGGTGCTTTTCTGCAGGCCGATGCAAGCGCGGCAACCAGGGCTCGCGGGTCAAGGCTTCGTTCCGACACAAGTTGCAGCGGACCTGCGGTTTCGGCAAGGCCGGCCGGCCGGTTGTCGCACGTGGCTACAGTCGACGCGTCACTGGTTCGCTCCAGAGTCCAGCAGGTTTCAAAAGGCACAAGCTTTTGAGGTGCAAGCCGTGCCAGGCGATCGAGAAACGCAGGGTAAAGCCGGGCGCTCAGGTCGGCGAGCGGCTGCAGCTCCGGTGGATTTGCGGGATCGTGAACGGCCAGCATGCCCGCGGCGGCATTGCTCGCACCGCAACCGACCTGGGCGCGTTCCACCAGGGTTACGCGGCGGTCACGGCGGCGAAGTTCCAACGCCAGCGCCATGCCGATCACTCCCGCGCCGGCGATGACCACGTCCGTCTGGTGCATGGTCCTAGTGTAAGACCAGGTCCAAACGCAGGCAGAACGTCATTTGCGCATCTTAAAAAAGGGTACAGTCGTGCTGTACGAAATCGGAGTCGCTTGCCATGTCTGAACTTTCCGCACCAGAGGTACACCACACGCGCTTCAGCGCCATGATGCCGATTGCCGTTGCCATTGCTCTGCTTGCCGCGCTGGGCGGCCTGGTGTGGGCCTTTATGTTGCAGCAGCGGCTGAGCGCGACCGAAACGAAGCTGGCGATGGCCATGCAGGATCGGTCTGTGCTGGGGCGGCAACTGCGTGAGACCGACGCGAAGATCCGCGCAAATAGCGCCAACGTCGACCAGCAACTGACGCGCGCGCAGCAGCAGCAGGCAGCACTGGCGGCACGCGCGCAAGCACTTGCCGCGGACACTAACCGCTTGCAGAAAACGCAGGTTGCCACCGAACAGAAACTCGGCTCGGTCGAGACCGATGTCTCCGGCGTCAAGTCCGACGTGGGCAGTGTGCGGACGGAAGTAACGACAACCAAGACCGAGCTTGCCGCGACGAAGACCGATGTGGCGGATACTAAAAATCTGCTGCAGCGCACCATCGGCGATGCGGGTGTGATGAGCGGCCTGATCGCGCGCAACCACGACGAGCTCGAGGTGCTGAAGCACCGGGGCGACCGCACGTATTACGAATTCACCCTGCACAAGAATGCGCCGGCAACGCTGCTGGCGACGGTGAAGCTGCAGCTCAAAAAGGTAAACGATAAGAAGTCCCGGTTCAATCTGCTAGTTAGCTCCGACGACCGCAATATCGAGAAAAAAGACAAAACGGTGGACGAGCCGATCCAGTTCTACACCGGCAAGAGTCCCGTCCTGTATGAGATGGTCGTCAATCAGGTCGGCAAGGACACGGTGAGCGGTTATCTGTCCGTACCAAAGGGAATGTAGCCCCTTTACCGCAGCGTGACGGTTATGGGGTTCTGGTGGTAAAAGTCGATGGTCAGCGTGGCGTTCCTACGCGTGAACCACAGCTTTTCCGGACCGTTGACCTGCAGCAGCACATAGCCGTCTGCCGTGGCGTGAGGTGCGATCGTCTGCTCCGGCTCAAGCGCCGGGACGGCTATGTGCTGGATCGCCGGCCACAATGCCGGGACGATCTGCAGCACGCGGTCCAGGTCTTTTTCCTTGACACGCGTGGCTTCCACGGGCGAACCGTCGGCAAGTGTCAGGCCGGCGGTGATGTCTTTCACAAACAACGGCACGTCTGCAAGATCGTGCACACGCATGGCGGCGACGATGTAGACCGAATCCTCCGCGGTATCCGGCCCGACAACCTTGCCGGTATGCGTATAGACCGTGTGCAGTGGAACGGTGACGCTGCGCAGCGCGGTAACGTCCACGTCGGCGTGGTTTGCGTGTCGGTAGTACAGCGCAAACGCGGTGCCGAGAGCGACGGCCAGCACCACCACGCTGACCAGCAGGGTACGGCGTGAGCCACGTTCGGAAGAAATGTCGGAGTTGAGCAGGCCGGCCATGGCGTCTAGTGTCTCAGACTGTTCGGTCGGACGTTCGCTGCATCAGCGCAGAATGAGCAGGTACACCGCCATGGCAATGCCTACCACGGCCAGCAGCAGCGCCAGTACGATGGCGTTCCGGCTGACGCGGCCTGCCTGCCAGGTGCCGGTGCGCAACTCGCGAAGAAGTTGAACGTGTTCGAGCGCGGCGGCGATCAGCACGAGCACGCCGAGCGCGACAATCGCTACACCGGACCACACGGAAACACCTGTGCCGTGCAGGATGACATGCGTCTCCGCGGCCCGCATCTGCCGCAGGAACAAGCCGAATCGCGCAACGGCAAAGCCCACCCCCATCAGGGCGAGGCCGGTGCGAATCCAAGCGAGAAAGGTGCGTTCTGCAGCGAAGTACACGCGCGGATCCTTCTCGGCCTGGTTTGTGTCGGGGTCGGGCATATGGCCAGTATCGTTCAGACAGGTGTCAAGACGCGATCGTTCTTTCAGCGCGAAGATGCATCACAGCATGACGTGAACGGTTTACAGACGAAATTGGATGGCGCAGGAAGAGACGTGTGCACGCGTTTGGCGGCGCTGGGTGGCGATGAGACTGGTGCGCCGAAGCTGCTGGTGGTACTGGCGCATCCCGACGATGAAACGATTGCCGTCGGTGGCAGGATGGAACACCTGCGCGACACGCGTTTTGTGCTGGTAACGGATGGTGCGCCGAGAGATGGCGCGGATGCTGCCGCTCAGGGTTTCGCCACGGCAGAGGCGTACGCCGCAATACGCGCGCGGGAGCTTGCCGGTGTGCTGCGGCATGCGGGGTTGCCGCCGGCGGCGTTGTCACCGGTCACGCTTGAAGGAAAGAGAATTCCCGACAAGCAGGCGCGTGAGTGTCTGGCATCGCTAGCGCGTGCGATGGCTACGCAGATCGAGGAGTTTCAGCCCGACGCCGTACTGACGCATCCTTACGAAGGCGGCCACCCGGACCACGATGCCTGCGCCTTCGCCGTGCACCATGCGTTGCAGCTTACCGGCCTTGCCGTGCCGGTGATTGAAGCGCCTTTCTACCATCGCGGTCCGCAGGGTTTTACGACGGGCGTTTTTCTCGATGGCGATCCCGGCGTCGAGGCGATCCTGTCTCCCGAGCAGTCGGCAAACAAGCGTGCGCGGCTTGGGCTGTACGCGTCGCAGGCGCAGACGCTGGCGAACTTCGGCGCACAGACGGAGCGCTATCGGACCGCACCGGCCTATGAGTTTACCCAGCCTCCGCACACCGGCCGGTTGAACTATGAAGACTTCGGTTGGGGCATGTCGGGCGAAGCGTTCTGCGCGCGCGCAAGCGATGCCCAGCGTGAGCTCGAAACCTGAATGTCGAGCCGCCCATCGCGGAAGAAGAATCGTAAGCCGGCGGTACTCAATCCGCCGCGCGCAACATCAGAGTTTGCATGATGTCCATGTTTGCGCTGCTCAGCGTGCTGGTAACGCTGGGCGCGCTGTTCAGCTTTCTGAGCTTTCGTGTGCTGCGCCTGCCCACGACGATCGGCACGATGGTGCTGTCTCTGGCGATGGCCGCGGCGCTCATTGTTGCGGGGCCGCATGTGCCGGGGCTGCACGCTATGGCGGCACGGCTGGTGAGCGGTATCGACTTCAACCAGATTGTGCTGCACGGCATGCTGGCGTTCCTGTTGTTTGCGGGTGCGCTGCAGCTTGACCTGCAGCACCTGGCGAAGCAGCAGGTGCCGGTGCTGGTGCTTGCGGTCGTCACGACGGCGTCATCGACCGTGCTGGTTGCGTGTTTGTTTCGTTGGGCCGTGCGTGGCGTACACCTGGAGTTGAGTTGGGCGGCGGCGCTGCTGTTCGGTGCGCTGATTTCGCCGACCGACCCGATTGCCGTACTGGACATGCTGCGCCGTGCAAAGGCCCCGCCGGAACTCGAAATCCAACTCGCCGGGGAATCGCTGTTCAACGACGGCGTGGGCGCGGTGCTGTTCCTAGCGTTGCTGGGCGCATCCAGCGGTGGCGGGTTGCCGTCCGCCAGTGTGTTCGGCTGGCTGCTGCTTGTCAAGGCTGGTGG
>CBAAAH010000012.1:16476-18924 GCA_964658865.1 uncultured Granulicella sp. | reverse complement strand
GGCGACAGCGTTTACGCAGCTTGTCGACTACATCTACAAGGTACTGACGCAGCCCGAAGCGCAGCCGCCCGCGCTGCCCCGCACCGCCGACGGCAAGCGCGTGCGCGACCAGCGGCTGATGAGCTACCAGATGTTGCCGCATGCGCGCCCCGGCGGCATTGCCGGCCTGCTGGAGCTGATGGTCGACCACGGCGGCAAAGCGGACATCTATCGCCTGGCCGACGATCTGGCATTCGAGATCGATGACATTCTACCCATCGTCGATGCGGCTGCGCTGCTCGGATTTTTACGCGTGCAAGAGGGAGACGCCGGGCTGACGGAGACCGGCACCGAGTACGCGCACGCCGAGATTCTGCGCCAGAAAGAGATTTTCCGCGAGGCCGCCGTGGAGCATGTGCTGCTGCTGCGCCAGATCGTGCGCGCGCTGCAGGCCAAAAGCGACGGCACCGTGCCGGAGGAGTTTTTCCACGACATGCTGGACGAGCAGTTCAGCGAAGAGGAGACGCTGCGCCAGTTGGAGACCGCCATCAACTGGGGCCGGTTTGCCGAATTGTTCGACTTCGATGGCAGCCGCCGCCGGTTTATGCAGACCCAAACGCAGATTCACGAGGTCGATCTGCCGGAAGAGGTTGCCGATTAGCATGCTGATGACACGCACGCCGAAGGTGCACGCATGAAGCTGTTGCCGGACACCTTTACCAAGCCGAAATACCGCGAGGTGCTGGGCCTGCCGCAGACCCTGTCACGCAGCCAGGTGCTGCAGCGAAGCTGGCCGTTTGTGCTGGACATGCTGGTTGCGCTGATCGGCCTGGCGTGCTTTTACGGCATCGTGCAAATTGCGCGGTTGTGGACCGGCCATCTGGAGCCGGATGTCGTCATCTCCCTGTCGCCGCGCGCGCTGCCGCGGTATGCATTTTATTCTTGCGTGCGCATGGGTCTGGCGTACCTGCTGTCGCTTGTGTTTGCCATTGGCTATGGCTATGTTGCCGCGTACAGCCGCCGGCTCGAGGCACTGATGATTGCGGCGCTCGACATCCTGCAGTCCATTCCGGTGCTCAGCTTTTTGCCGGGCGTGATGCTGGCCATGGTCGCGCTGTTTCCGTCGCGGCAAATCGGTCTTGAACTGGGCGCCATCGTGCTCATCTTCACCGGCCAAGTGTGGAATATGGCGTTCTCGTTCTACAGCTCGCTCAAGAGCCTACCGAAGGAGCTGGTGGAAGCGTCGAGCATTTACGGCTATTCGCGCTTTCAGCGGTTGCTGCAACTGGAGTTGCCGTTCGGTGCCATCGGCCTCATCTGGAACAGTATGGTGTCGGTCGCGGGCGGCTGGTTCTTCCTCATGGCGTGCGAAATGTTCGTGCTGGGTTCGCGCGACTTCCGCCTGCCGGGCCTCGGTAGCTACTTACAGACGGCGGCGTCCTCTCGCAACTTTACCGCGGTGTTCTGGGGCCTGGGCGTCATGATCGCGATCATCGTCGCAACCGACCAGTTGCTGTGGCGCCCCGTCATCGCGTGGAGCGACCGCTTCAAATTCGAACAGGTGGAGAGCAGCAAGCGCGTGCGTTCGCCGCTGCTCTACGCGCTGCGGGAATCGACGGTACTGCGCAACCTGAGCAACCGCACGCTCAAGCCGTGGACGGAGCGGCTGTACATGCATTTCAGCAGGCGCCGCACCGGCACGCCGGAGTACGCGGCCGCGCAGAGTGGCCCGCCATCCCGCATCCTGCGCGGCGTGGTATTCGCGGTGCTGCTGGTGGCAGTACTGTACAGCGCGTTGCACGCCGTTGAACTCATGCGTTCGCTGCGCTGGGGCGACCTGAGGGTGATTCTGCTGGGTGCCGGTGCGACATTCATTCGCGTGCTCGCTTCCCTGCTGCTGGCGACGCTGTGGACCGTACCCGCAGGCGTGGCGATCGGCTTTCATCCGCGGCTCGCACGCATCGCGCAGCCGCTGGCCCAGATCGCCGCCAGTGTTCCCGCGACGGCGCTGTTTCCGCTGCTGCTGGTACTGCTCATCCGCAACGGCGGCGGCATGAATACGGCGGCAATCCTCCTGATGCTGTTGGGTACGCAATGGTACATCCTGTTCAACGTCATTGCCGGTGCCATCGCGATCCCGACCGACCTGAAAGAGGTCGCGCGGCTCTTCCACTTCACCCAGTGGCAGCGGTGGAAAACGGTCATCCTTCCCGGCATCTTTCCCTTCCTCATCACGGGTCTGGTCACGGCGTCGGGTGGAGCATGGAATGCGAGCATCGTGGCGGAATACTTCCGCTTTGAGGGCCACACGCTTACCGCGTTCGGCCTCGGTGCGGAGATCAGCGCCGCAACCGACAGCGGCCGCTTTGCCGCCCTGCTGCTGGCCACGATCGTCATGGCACTGATGGTCGTGACCATCAACCGGCTAATCTGGCGACCGCTATTCCGTCTGGCGGAGACGAAGTACCG